>JBAUHP010000419.1:0-6008 GCA_049680345.1 Albidovulum sp.
CGGCGCTCCTCGACTTGGGCCCGAAGCACTTTGAGATGCTCGAAGCGCTGCACCAGCTCCGGGCTGTCCTCGCCGATATAGGTTTTGCGGACGTCTGAACCGACACGGTAGGTGTCGTACCAATAGATTTTGCCGGTTCTTTCGACACGCGTCGGCGTTCCTCGGATGTCAGACACTGCCTCATCCTTCAGGGAGCGCAGAAGGTCATGATAGGCCGTATGGGCGGTGAGCGAATGGCGGTCGATCATCGTTGTCATCCATGTTCAACAAAGCTTCCACACGTTGAACATAGCTGATGTTCAACAAATTACAATAGCGTTGAACATCGCGAAGCTCTCACCTGCCACGATGAGCAACAGCACGCCATAACTCATCCAAAATAAGGATATTGAAACGTGGAGCGGCACAAAGACCGTGGCAATAAAGGGCGTGAACCTGTCTGGCGGGCAAGTTTCAACTGCCGCTCTCGGTCTCACTATATTGGGATGCTCTGTCCTTGCCCCCTGAAAGCAGGACCGTTTGAAGCTGGAGTTTTCCGCCAAATCCCCCTGGTTGGGAGGGCGCGGACGCAGATGAAGACATCGAATTCACGAAAGAAAAAAAGGCGTTCCTTCTGCTGCCGGGCGAGATGCGTCGGTTGAGGGCACCAGAACGCGAAAACGGTTGGCGCAACGAGGCTGGTATTTTCATCCCGGCCAGTGACGGTGACCGAAGACACATATCAACTTGGCAATACCTGCCAACATAATACCGGCGTCAGGGGCACCTCAGACTTCGACCTCTTGCTGTTCGGCGTCAATCAGCTTTTGCAGCCGTCTGCGGAACAACAGCGGGCCCGCGTCGATGGCGATGTCGATGTTTCGGGTGGTTTTGGACGCCATGCCCTTTTGCACCTCGATCAAGATCTCGCGGTCTTCGTTAAAGGCAATCTCAACCGACTCGCTCATATAGGTCGAGATGGCTTCATCATTCGGGCAGGTATTGCGGGTCTGGAACCAATAGTAGCGGGTCGTTACCTCATCAATCGGGGTCATGAAGTTGTAACTGTCCATCTGGAAATACTGGCCCTCGGGCAGGTTGGATTCAGAGCCGCCAGTCCCCGCCGGGGTGAAAACCGCCTTGATATAGGCATGCGAGGGAAAGCGGACTTCGTAATGTTGCTTACGGTCGCACTTTCCCTCAAATGGCACGAGCTTCTGGTAAAAGGGTGCGACTTCAACATCATACATCCAGCGCGAGACGATGACACCGGACTCTGTCCCTTCAACCTCAAGCGGTTCGTCCTCGCAAGCACTGTTGCCGAATGAGGATTGGTGGACCCAGGCCACATGGCTGGGATCAAGAAGATTATCGCTGATATAAAGGTAGTTGCAGGCAAAGGCGATCGCATCGCCACGGTTGATGCCCCAGCTCGGATCGTCGTAATGATCGACCCTGAAAATCTTGTCGGCGTCAGCAAGTGCCGGATCACCCATCCAGATCCAGACAAGACCGTAACGCGACACCACCGGATAAGAGTGGACATTGGCCCGCGCCGGGATCCGGTCTTGGCCGGGCACGCGGATGCAGCTGCCCGCGCAATCGAAGGTCAACCCGTGATAGCCGCATTCCAGCGTGTCGCCTTTCACACGGCCTTTGGACAGCGGCAGCTTGCGGTGCGGGCAGGCGTCGGTCAGCGCCACGGGGGCGCCTGCTTCGGTTCGGTAGGTGACGATCTTTTCGCCAAGAATCTGCACTTGGCGCGGGGCGCGGGTAACTTCTTGGTCAAGGGCTGCGACATACCAGGCGTTCTTCAAAAACATGGTCATTCCTCCTGAATGTAGGGGCGAAGCGGATTGCGGCGGCGGGTCAGGGCGCGCAGGTGATCGACAAGCGATTGCGCAAGGCTGCGCTCAACGGCAAGGCTGACATCGCGGGTATGCGCCCACCAAAGTGTGACATTGTACAGCCCGATCAAGCAGCGCAGGGTGGCGGCGCGGCGGATCTGCGTGGCGCGCAGATCGGCGCTGGCATGGTCGGCCAGGAAATGAAGCGCGTCCTGCCCGCGCAGGCGCAAAACAGCCTGGCCGTGGCTAATATCGGTTTGCGCCAAGGAAAGACCCTGCGGCGGGGTGCCAAGACACCACAATTGCGCTGGCCAAAGCCGGATTAGCTGATGGTCCGCGCGCAAAAGGCGCTGGCCGACGGGCAGATCCAGCCCGGCAAGCCCAAGCGCCGCTTCCATCGCCGCTTGCGATGGGGCGGAGAGATTGCTTAGGCGGTGATGTTCCTCGTCCAGCCGCAAGCCAAGCCGGCGGTCAAGATAACCGGCGGCATCGGTTGCGGGAGCAGGGACCAGCAGGTCGGGGGCTGACGGGTTAGCCATGCAAACGCTCTCCTTTCGGATCATAGGCGCATGCTGAGGTCACTTCGACTTCGGTCGAGACGCCCGCAATCGGTGATACCGCCCAAAGCCTTTCGCCAATTCTGGCGCGGCCATTCGCAAGGAAAGCCAAGGCTACCGGATGGCCAAGGGTCGGGCTTGCAACTGCCGCGGTAAGATAGCCTTGGGACTGCGCAAGCGCGCCATCGGCAAGCGGTTGGGCTGCAAGATGGGCTGCTGCGGGAATGGCACTTTTGCCATCGGTCGGTTTTAGGCCGATCAGCTGGCCCCGTCCCTTGGCCACAAGTGCGGGGCGGCCCAGTAAAGCGCGACCGATGAAATCCTTCTTCGTCGACACCATCTTGCCCAGACCCAGATCATCGGCTGTCCGGCGTCCGTCAATCTCGGTGCCGACCGACAGATGGCCCTTCTCGATGCGCAGCACGTCTAACGCCTCCAGCCCGTATGGCGTGATGTTCCACGCGGCACCCTCATGCAAAACCCGCTGCCAAAGATGCGGGGCAAAACCGGCGGGGACATTGATCTCATAACTCAGCTCGCCCGAAAAACTGACGGAAAAAACCCGCACCGGCAGATCGCCGCCAAGCAGGCCTTCCCTTACCGCCGCAAAGGGGAAATCGTCGCGTCCGGTCGCAAAATCAGGGGCTAGGGCGGCCAGCAGATTGCGCGCTTGCGGCCCCGCGATGGCCAGCGACGCCCAGTGATCGCTGACCCGGGTCAAGGTTACGTCAAGCTCGGGCCAGTCGATCTGACGCAGCTTTTGCATATGTCGCCAAACACTTTCAGCCCGCGCCGTGGTGGCAGTGGCCAGATAGTGATCGGCGCCAAGACAGGCGATGACGCCATCGTCAAAGGCAATGCCATCCTCGCGCAACATCAAGCCGTAACGCAGCCGACCGGGAACCAGTGCAGACAGATTGTTGCAATAGATCCGCGATAAAAAGGTCAAGGCATCGGGGCCGCGCACCTCAATCTTGCCAAGTGTGGACATGTCGGTACAGCCCAGCCCATCGCGCACGGCGCGCACTTCGCGGGTGATCGCCGCTGTCATGTCTTCGCCCGGCTGCGGGCAATAACGCGGGTAAAGCCAATCACCCGAGGTCTGAAAGACAGCGCCCGCCTTTGCAAAGGCGTCGTGGAAGGGGGTGCGCCGGGTCGGGGCCATGGATTGGCCGGTTTCCGCCCCCACCAACGCGCCGATGGTGACGGGCGAATAGGGCGGGCGATAGGTGGTGTGGCCGATGTCGGCGGTGGGCGTGTCAAGCGCTTCGGCCAGTGTCAGCAGGCCATTGGTCCAGCTTGTCTTGCCTTGATCGGTTCCCATGCCAAGCGTGGTGTAGCGCTTGGCAAGTTCGACATTGCCGTAGCCTTCGCGCACGGCCTGAAAAAGGTCATCGCGGATGACATCGTTTTGCAGATCGACGAATGCCTTGCGGCCACCTACCGCCGCCATCTGCGCCTGTTGGGAGACTGCGGCCAGCGGCAAGGCCATCGGGCGGTGCAACTCAAGCTCGCCCATGGCGCGGTGGGCAAGCGCTTTGCCATCGCCAAGACAATCGGCAAGCCCGCGCGCGCCGCGCGCCGCCCCGGCGACACGCAAAGGGCCATCATGGTCTTGGGGCAAAAGGCAGCCTGATTTTGCATCAAAGCCAAGCGTGCCGCCCATCTGCGCGAAAAGATGCGCCGAAGGCATCCAGCCTGCCGAGACGCAAAGCAGATCACAAGCGATGCGTTCACGCCGCCCCGTGGCCCGTCGCAGCCGCACCGCCCGAAGACGGCGGCGGCCTGAAGCGGCCAGCAGCGTATCGCCGGGGTCAAGCACGGCGGCGATTTTGATACCAGCGGCT
The DNA here is from genome assembly GCA_049680345.1 of Albidovulum sp. Classification (GTDB taxonomy): domain Bacteria; phylum Pseudomonadota; class Alphaproteobacteria; order Rhodobacterales; family Rhodobacteraceae; genus TMP-24. The sequence goes on from JBAUHP010000419.1 coordinate 4,231, forward strand.
TTCAGTGCCTGAAGTGTCGCCTCACGCTCAGCTTGATCGGCAACTGCGACAACCGCGCGCCGGCCCGGGGCGACGCCGTAACGGTGGATGTATTGACGCACCGATGCGGCCAGCATCACGCCGGGCCGGTCGTTGCCGGAAAAGACCGCTGGGCGTTCTATTTCGCCAGAGGCAAGGATGATGCGGCGCGCGCGGATTTTCCACGAGATCGCGGATGTCGGGTCATCTGCGCCGTTGGTTTGAACCGCAAGGACCAGCCCGTGATCATATTGGCCAAAGGCCAAAGTGCCGGGCAGGGTGGTGACGTTTGACAAGGTTGTAAGCTCGGCGCGGGCGTCCTTTGCCCAGTCTTGGGCCGCGGCACCCGCGATGGTGCCTCCATCCCATAACAATGTGCCGCCCAGTTCGGGTGCGGCCTCGACGATAACCGTCGTGGCCCCGCCTCTGGCTGCGGTCAGCGCGGCCGACAGCCCGGCGGGGCCGCTGCCGATCACCAGGATATCGCAAAAAATCCGACGCTTGTCATAAAGGCCCGCGTCAGCCGAAGGGTCTGCGCGGCCATGGCCCGCCACCCGACGCAAAAGGGTTTCGTAATGCCGGTGCCAAGCCTCTTTTGGCCACATGAAGGTCTTGTAGTAAAACCCCGCACCAAGCATCCGGCCCGCCAGCCCGATCAGCGCGCCGGCGTCGCGCCGAAGGCTGGGCCAGGCGTTTTGGCTGGTCGCGACCAAGCCATCGGTCAACAAAACCTCGGTCACCTTAAGATTTGGAACCGCGCCCTGGCCACGATCGACGGTGATAAGGGCCGAAGGCTCCTCCAACCCGGCAGAGATGATACCGCGCGGGCGGTGATATTTGATTGAACGCGCGACGAAATGCTGGCCGTTCGCCAAAAGCGCCGAGGCCAGCGTGTCGCCGGGGTGGCCCGTCATCTCTTGCCCGTCAAAGCGAAAACGGATCACCCGGCTGCGGTCGATAAGGCCAAGGGCGGGCAGGCGGAAGGGTTGGGTCACAAGTCGCCCTCCGCGAATTCGTGGCTGGCGAGATCGCGCAGCGCCGTGATCCAGCATTCGCAACCCGCGTGATGATACCAGATCTCGGGCTGCGGCCCCAAGGCGCTTACGCCCAGGTGGATCGCGACGTGCCAGTCTTGCACAGTTGCGGCATGATCAAGTGGCGGCAAAGGCCGGACCGGGCCGCCATAGCTAAACTCGGCTTCGTCTCGTGGGCCGCAATGCGGGCAGGGGATCAAAAGCATCGCAACCTCACTGCAGCCACGGATAGGGGCCGATGCCCGCATCGTCGATCAATGCGCCGGTCTCAAACCGGTCAAGCGCGAAGGGGGCCAAAAGGTCGGGGGTGCGATGTGTGGCAAGCTGTTCGGCCAAGGCCCAGCCCACTGCCGGAGTTGCCTTGAACCCGGCATAGCCCCAGCCCGCATTGATCAAAAGGCCATCAACTGGGGTGCGGCCCATAATGGCATTGCCGTCCATGGCGATATCAGCGGTGCCCGACCAATGCCGCATCAGCCGCAATCTGGACAGGTAGGGGAACATCTGGACCGCGCGCGCCAACACATCCTCTATCCGGGCGAAAGATCCGCGGCGTGCCAGCGAGGCATAGCCATCTGTGGCACCACCAAGAACAAATTCGCCCTTGTCGGTCTGGCTGATATAGGAAAGCCCGGCATTATAGTTGACCACGCAATCAAGCGCCGGTTTGACAGGTTCGGTGACGAAGGCCTGGACGTTGATAGGTAGCATTGGCAGCTTCAGCCC
>JBAUHP010000420.1:0-3602 GCA_049680345.1 Albidovulum sp.
TCGACATTGTAGGTCATCGGCAGGCCGAATTTCAGCCCAAGCTGATAGTCGTCGTCACCATGGCTGGGGGCGGTATGGACAAAGCCCGTACCCGCCTCGTCAGTGACATGATCACCGGGCAGCATGGGGACAGGGAAGTCCCACTCGGCTTGTCCGTTCTCCACCCCATCAAACGGATGCGACAAAGTTAACATCTCAAGCTGATCGGTCGGAACACTGCGCAGCTTTTTGTAATCCTCCACCTTAGCCGAAGCGAATACCGCTTCGGCCAATGCGTCGGCAACAATCAGCGTTTCCCCCGGCAGCGCAGAAGAATGCTCACCCACAGCGCCAACTTCGTAAAGGCCGTAGGCGATCTCAGGGTTGTATGCCACCGCGCGGTTTTGGGGGATCGTCCATGGTGTCGTCGTCCAGATAAGCACCGAAGCCTTGAACAAGTCAGAGGAGAGCGTCGGACCAGCGCCCCCAACGACCCGAGGCTTAAACCGCACCCAGATCGTGTGGCTGGTATGGTCGTGGTATTCGACCTCGGCCTCGGCCAAAGCGGTCTTTTCCACCGGCGACCACATCACCGGTTTTGAGCCTTGATAAAGCGAGCCGTTCATCAAGAACTTCATGAATTCATCCGCGATCACCGCCTCGGCGTGATAGTCCATCGTCAGGTACGGATCGGGCCAGTTGCCGGTCACGCCCAGCCGCTTGAATTCGTCGCGCTGGATGTCGATCCAGCCCTCGGCGAATTTGCGGCATTCTTGCCGGAAGGCGACGATATCCACGTCGTCCTTGTTCAGGCCCTTGTTGCGGTACTGCTCCTCGATCTTCCATTCGATCGGCAGACCGTGGCAATCCCAGCCCGGCACATAGCGCGCGTCGCGCCCCATCATCTGCTGGCTGCGCACCACCATATCTTTCAGGATCTTGTTCAGCGCGTGGCCGATATGCAGATGGCCATTGGCATAGGGCGGGCCGTCATGCAGCGTGAAGGGCACGCGGTTGCCCGCCTTTGCCTTGTCGCGCAAACGGTCATAGATGCCGATCTTTTCCCAATGCGCCAGCCATTCGGGTTCGCGCATGGGCAGGCCCGCGCGCATGGGAAATTCGGTTTCGGGCAAAAACACGGTACTGCGGTAATCGGGTGTTTCAGGCTTGTCGGCGCACATCTTGGGCGGTCCTCATATAATCGGGGAAATCGGCTTGGCGTCGATATCGTCAGACGCCTTTATCCCGGCGTCTGAAGGTTCAGATCGCCGGGCCGCTAATTCGAATGATGATCGCGGATATGCGTGTCATGACATGCCTTATAAGCAGGCGCCCCCCGATGGTAAAGTGGGCGCGGCACCCTGTCGCTTGCATCCGCCCCCGCAGGCGCGCAAGGATCGGGCGCGAAAGGAAACCCCATGCCCGCCCTGCCCCCGCGCTTTGCGATTGACGCCGATCAGATTGCCCATGTGGTGGCCGAGTTTTATGCCGCTGTGCGCGGCCATCCGACCCTTGGCCCGGTTTTCGCCGCCCATGTCACCGACTGGCCCGCGCATGAGGCGAAAATCGCCGGGTTCTGGCGCAACGCAATCTTGCATGAGCGCAGCTATGACGGCAATCCAATGGCTGTCCACAAAGCCGCAGGCAATGTCCGCCCCGGCATGTTCGACACCTGGCTTGGCCTTTTCGATACGGTCTTGAAACGCAGCCTTGCGCCCGAGATTGCCGCGGCTTGGTCCGCCCTTGCCCACCGCATTGGCGCGGGCCTGCGCTATGGTCTGGTAGACCGCGAAACCCTGCCCGGCGGCATCCCGAAGCTGACATGACAGCACAGATGAAGATCGCCACGGTTGGTGCCGATCCCGCCCGTCCCTGCCCGTGACCAAACTGGTACGTGGCGATCTGATCTTGTCTTTGGCCGGACAGTGCTTCCCTTAAGGCGCGTTCTTCGCAGCCCCATCGCCCTGCTGGCCCGCCGCCCAACGGTTAAGCCATGCCAGCCCCGCCAATGACAGCCCAAGTGCCAGGAATGAAAACACCCGCGTCAGGCCCGACAGGCCCGAGGCGTCGATCAAGAAAACCTTGGCCACGGTCAGGGCGATCACCGCCATTCCCGCGCGCCGCAACATCGGCGAGCGCCGCGCAATGGCTTGATACAAAAGGGCGGCGCCCAGCACCATCAAGGCAACCGTATAGCTGTAAAGCTCGGGCTGGGTGACCCCGGGCAACGACAGATCATCACCACGCCAGAACCGCCGGATTTCCAGCGCCGCAAAAAGGGCCGCCAACCCCGCGCCCAGCGCCAAAAGACCATGGCGCAGCCACTCCGCCAGATGCCCCATCCACCGCCATGCGGCCAGCAACAACAGCGCCGGCAGCGCATAGGCCACAAACATCGTATCAAGCACCAGCGGGCCCAGAACCTCGCTTTCCTTGCCTTGAAGGCCAAAAAGCGGATTGGCCAATGTGACTGCAAGACCTAACCCGCCAAAGCCGATAACAGCCGCCACCGACGCCAGCACCCAACGCAGCTCATGCAATGCCCCGCCAAGCTGCAAGCGGTAAAGTTGGGTCAGCATCAAGATCAGCCACGGCAGCGCGTTCAGCGTCAGCCCCCAATGCGAGAAAAACTGCTGTTCATTGCCCTCAGACACCAGCCACCGGGTGATCAACACATTGGCGAACAAAGCCGCATAGGCCACGAAAGCGCTTTCCAAAAACACCTTTGCGGATCGCCGCTCGATCCCTTTGAGGATGTAAAGCCCTGCCGCCGCAGCCATAGCGGCACCGCCATAGGATGCGACAACTTCCCACAAGGCCGCATCCTCAACGGCCCATACAAGACCGGGGTCGATAACCAGACGCCAGCTTAGCGCGATTACCCCTGCTTGAACGAACCAGCCCATTTCTGGCAGGCGAAACCGCCGGTCAAGGGCGGCGGCTACGACCACAAGCGCGCCTAGCGCCAGCGTCAAAGCGCCTTTGGTTGTGACCAAGAACAATGCCAAAGCAATCAATGACAAACACGACAGCGTCGCATAGGCAAAGCCTTGACGCCCCGCCCCGTCATGGGCCGCCCCGTCAATGGCCGCCCCATCAAGGACCGCGAAACGTTGCGCCAAAACGGCCATAAGCGCGGCCAGGGCAATGACCTGCAACGCCCAAGGATAGGCCCCGATCACCCGTGAAGGATCCCATGTAAGCTCAAGCACAACCGCGGCCAGCGGTGCCGCAAGTGCCGCCCCCGCCATCCAAAAGGCACGGTACGCGCCCATCCGGCTGCGCCATGCGGCAACCACGCTCACCACAACCGCCAACCCCAGCACCAAGGAAACCGTGCCCGGCGCCGAGGTTTCGGGTGCGCGCAAGGCAATCGCCTGCTCACCAAAGGCGCGCGCCAAGGGCCAGCGGTCCAGCCCTTCAAGCCCAAGCCGGACCAAAAAGCCCGCAACCGGCAGGGCGGCCAGATCGGCCAATGCAGGTGCCGTCCTTGACCAAAGCATCAAGGCCACGGCCAAACCGGCAAGGCAGAAGAACGCCATAAGGCTGTCGGCCGCCCCCGCGCCTTGCAAGCCGGTCAATGCCAGCACCGAAAGCCCGATACTGCCTGCGGCCAATCGGGT
>JBAUHP010000421.1:0-16043 GCA_049680345.1 Albidovulum sp.
CCGCCAATCAACTCCAGATAAACCTCTGCCAAAAGCTCACTGTCCAGCAAAGCACCGTGCTTGTCCCGTGCGGAGTTGTCGATGCCGAAACGACGGCACAAAGCATCTAGAGAGGCAGGGGAGCCGGGGAATTTGCGCCGCGCAAGGCCAACGGTATCAAGCGCGCGGTCCATTGGAATCACAGGCAGGTTGGCCCAGCCCAGCTCGGCGTTGAGGAACTTCATGTCAAAGCTGGCGTTATGGATGACCAGCCGGGAATCGGCGCCGATGAAGTCCAAGAAAGCCGCGCCGACTTGCGCAAAGCGCGGCTTGTCGCGCAAGAACTCATCGCCAAGGCCATGCACCTCGAATGCCTCTTTGGGCATCTCACGCTCGGGGCTGATATATTGGTGATAGATACGCCCGGTTGGCATGTGATTTAGCAGCTCAATCGCGCCAATTTCAACGATGCGGTGGCCTTCGGAAGGCTCAAACCCTGTGGTTTCGGTATCAAGAACGATTTCACGCATGAGCTTGCCTTAGATCGGCCAGAAGGCGGCGCACGGCGGCGCGGGCGGTATCAAGCGCAAGGGTTTCGATCACATATGTGGCGCGGCCGCGCTTTTCGGCGTCAGGCATCTGGCGTGCGCTAATCTGTTCAAACAAGGCGTCCGTCATGCCGGGTCTGGCCATGACGCGGGCGCGCTGAACCTCTGGCGGGGCTGAAACGACCAAGGTTGCGTCCATGTCTTTATCGGCGCCGGTTTCAAACAGCAGGGGGATATCAAGAAGCACGATCGCGGTGCCAAGCACCTTGGCGCAAGCCACAAAGCCTGCGCGGTGGGCCGCGACCAGCGGGTGAACCACCGCCTCTATCCGCGCAAGGGCGGTGGGGTCATCGGCGATCCAATCTTTCAAGCGGCCACGGTCGATCTGACCATCAACCAAAGCGTCGGGGCAAAGGGCGGCGAGCGGCTTCACGGCGGCACCGGTCTTGGCGTAAAGCGCATGAACTGCGCCGTCGGCATCCCACACTGGGATGCCTTCCTCCGCGAACATGGCGGCGGTGGTCGTTTTTCCCATACCGATGGATCCGGTCAGTCCTAAAAGAAACGGCGCTGTCATTCGGCCAAGACCGCATCGCGTGTGGCTTGATCAACGTCCGGCTTATGGCCGAACCAGCGTTCAAACCCCGGAACTGCCTGATGCAGCAACATGCCAAGCCCATCAACAACGGTGCAGCCCATCGCCTCAGCCTCGGTCAAAAGGTGTGTTTTCAGCGGGGCATAGACCAGATCCGTCACCAGCGCCTTGGGCGACAGGGCATCCAAAGGCACGCGAAATTCCGGCTTGCCAGTCATGCCAAGCGAGGTCGTGTTCACCACGGTTGCGGCATCTTCCATCATATTTCCGGCCTGCACCCAGTCATGCACGATAACTTTGGCACCAAATTCGACCCGCAGCGCGTCGGCGCGGGCCTTGGTGCGGTTGGCAAGGCGGATTTCGGGCACGCCCACTTCCAGCAGCGACGCGATAATGGCGCGCGCTGCACCCCCTGCGCCGACCACTGCCGCGGGCCCAGAGCCGGGCTGCCAATCCGGCGCGTTTTGGCGCAGATTGGCAACAAAACCATAGCCATCGGTATTGTCGGCATGGATGCGTCCGTCACGACGGAAAATCAACGTGTTGGCAGCGCCAATAAGGGCCGCGCGGTCGGTCACGATATCGGCCAGCGCCAGCACCGATTCCTTATGGGGAATGGTGATATTACACCCGACAAAACCAGCCTTAGGCAAGGTTGCGATCACTTCGGACAGGTTGGCCTGAGAAACATCCATCGGGATGTAATGCCCTTCGATGCCATATTTCCTCAGCCAGTAGCTGTGCAGGCGGGGCGAGCGTGAATGCGCGATCGGTGCACCGATAACGCCGGCTAGGGGGATGCGGTTTTGGTCAGTCATGACGCGATTTCGCCGCGAATACGAAGCCAGGTCAAGAGCTCGATCAATGGCAGGCCTTGGATATTGAAAAAATCTCCGTCTATTCGTGAAAATAGGCGAATTCCCTCTGCCTCTATCAGGTAGCAACCGACGGAATGACGGATCGTATCCCAGTTGCGGGCAACGTAATCGGCGCGGTATGCAACAGAAGTATCGTGCATGGTCAGCCGCACAGTGCCGACATGACGCCAAAGGGGCTGCCCGTTCTCATAAACAACAGCGGCAGAGAAGAGCTTATGGGTTTTGCCCGAAAGAGCCGCCAGCTGGTCAATTGCTTGTTGCGGGGCTTCGGGTTTGGCGAAGATCTGGCCATCCATCTCCAAAAGCTGATCGGCACCGATAACCAAGGCGTCGGGCTCTCGATCTGAGGTCTTGCGGGCTTTGACTTCGGCGAGGTGATCAGCAATGTCATGTGGCCCGGCGGCTTCAGCTAGAAGGCTTGCGCGGATTGCTTCTTCATCGACGCGCGGCAGAGCGGTGGTGAATATGATGCCTGCATTGCGCAACATCTGCGCCCGGATGGCGGAGCCAGAGGCCAGGATAATCTTGGCTCTTTGCTGATCAGTCATGTGGAAAGGCCTGTGGGTATCTGAGCGTCAGGTCAGCGGATAAAGCTGGGGGCGATTTTTCAACCCCGACAAGCGCTGCAAACCTGGCCGTTGTCAAGGTTTCCGGGGCGATTCCTCCCGTTGTGTGCGGATGAATCATAAAGCTGTGGATGAGGTGTGTGTTTGGCTTTGGTTGGGTGGCGAATTCTAAGGTTTATTCATGTTTCTATCTTAACGTATTGGTATCACAGTATTTAATTCTCAAAATTTATGTCCTTAGTTTGTCCACAAGCTTATCCCGGTGTGGACAAAACAGGGTATTGTTTAGCTTATCCCGATACCCACAGGGCCTACATAAACATCATCTTTTAAGAATCTTTCTTTCTTATTAGAAGGGTTGGGCCGCAGTCTTATTGGAAGGTCTGGCGATGGGCGATTTTCTGGCTTCGGTTTATCCTTGGACCAAAGCACTTCATGTCATCTCTGTCATTGCTTGGATGGCGGGTATTTTCTATCTGCCACGATTGTTCGTTTATCACACCGAAGAGGTTGTGGCAGGAAGTAAGACCGATCTTTTGTTTCAAAAGATGGAGAGGAAGCTTTTGCGGCTTATCATGAACCCGGCGATGATCGCGACTTGGGTTTTTGGTCTTGCATTGGTGTTTACGCCCGGGATCGTTGATTGGGGGCAGATCTGGCCTTGGACCAAGGCGGGCGCGGTTTTGGCAATGACGTGGTTTCACCATTGGCTTGGCCGCCGTCGCAAAGATTTTGTGGCTGATGCCAATACCCGAAATGGCCGACATTACCGGATGATGAATGAAGTTCCGACCGTTCTATTGGCGGTGATCGTCATATCGGTGATCGTGAAGTTCTGAGGTTTCATTGACTCGGTGCCGGTCTTGGGTGTATCGGTTCGCCCAACCCTCCGTCCGGAGTGGATTTTCCCCTGATAATAACATCGCCTGACCACAAGGTCGGGCCAGAATTGAGATTTTTACCATGAGCGAAGAACGCTTGAACCTTGCCGATCTGAAGAAAAAAAGCCCAGCTGACTTGTTGTCGATGGCTGAAGAGCTGGACATCGAGAACGCCTCTACCATGCGTAAGGGCGAGATGATGTTCTCGATCCTCAAGGAGCTTGCTGAAGAGGGCTGGGAGATTGGCGGCGACGGTGTTCTTGAGGTTCTGCAAGATGGTTTCGGTTTCTTGCGCTCGCCGTCAGCCAACTATCTGGCGGGGCCCGATGATATCTATGTCAGCCCAGAAATGCTGCGGCAATATTCGTTGCGCACCGGCGATACAGTTGACGGTGATATTCGTGCACCCGGCGAAAATGAGCGTTATTTTGCCCTGACTAAGGTCAATGCGATCAATTTCGAAGATCCGGAGCGTGCGCGCCACAAGGTTGCTTTCGAAAACCTCACTCCGCTTTATCCTGATGAACGCCTGAAGATGGAGATAGAGGATCCGACAATCCGTGACCGCTCGGCGCGGATCATTGATCTGGTGTCCCCTATAGGCAAAGGCCAACGCGGCCTTATTGTCGCGCCACCACGCACAGGTAAGACGGTGCTTTTGCAAAATATCGCCAATTCGATCGCGACCAATCATCCCGAATGCTACCTGATGGTGCTGCTGATTGATGAACGGCCCGAGGAAGTGACCGATATGCAGCGGTCCGTGAAGGGCGAGGTTGTATCCTCGACTTTTGACGAGCCTGCAACGCGGCACGTGGCGGTTGCGGAAATGGTTATCGAGAAGGCCAAGCGCTTGGTCGAACATAAGCGTGATGTGGTGATCTTGCTGGATTCGATCACACGATTGGGTCGTGCTTTTAACACTGTGGTGCCATCATCCGGCAAAGTTTTGACCGGTGGTGTGGATGCCAATGCCTTGCAGCGGCCGAAGCGGTTCTTTGGCGCGGCGCGGAATATTGAAGAGGGGGGCAGCCTGACGATTATCGCCACTGCCTTGATCGATACCGGTAGCCGGATGGATGAGGTGATCTTTGAGGAATTCAAAGGCACCGGCAACTCTGAAATCGTGCTTGACCGCAAGGTGGCGGATAAGCGGGTGTTCCCGGCGATGGACATCTTGAAATCCGGTACTCGGAAAGAGGATCTGTTGGTCGACCAGAAGGATCTGCAAAAAACCTATGTGTTGCGTCGGATTTTGAACCCAATGGGGACGACGGATGCGATCGAATTCCTGATCTCGAAACTGAAGCAAACCAAGACCAACAGCGAGTTCTTCGATTCGATGAACGCCTGATTTGTTCTTTTAGAACAAAGGGTTACTCATATGGATACGATCTTTGCCCTGGCTTCTGCGCGCGGTAAAGCGGGAGTTGGCGTGATTCGGCTTTCGGGGCCAGCATCCTGGGCGGCGGTCGGGTCGATGTGCGGGCATTTGCCGGAACCGCGTGTGGCGTCAGTTCGGCGGATCGCGATGGATGGTGAGGCGCTTGACGAGGCGCTGGTGATCCTATTCGCAAAGGGCGCCAGCTTTACCGGGGAAGAGGCGGCGGAGTTGCATGTCCATGGTGCCGTGGCAACGATTGCTGCTGTGCTTAAGGCGCTGGGCGGTCAGCCCGGGTTGCGGATGGCCGAGCCGGGGGAGTTCACAAGGCGCGCATTGGAGAACGGCCGTCTGGATCTGGCACAGGTAGAGGGCCTTGCCGATCTGATTGAGGCAGAAACCGAGGCGCAACGCAAACAGGCCTTGCGGGTTTTGTCGGGGGCACTTGGCGCGAAGGCTGAGGGCTGGCGGCGCGATTTGATTCGTGCCGCGGCGCTGCTTGAGGCAACGATAGATTTTGCGGATGAGGATGTTCCAGTAGATGTGTCGCCGGAAGTGCTTGGGCTTATGGCTGGCGTTGAGGCTGATTTGCGCCGGGAGATAGTCGGTGTTGGTGCAGCAGAACGCATTCGCGATGGATTTGAGGTTGCCATTGTTGGGCGACCGAACTCCGGAAAGTCTACGCTTCTCAATGCGTTAGCTGGGAGAGAGGCTGCGATTACATCCGATGTTGAGGGTACGACCCGCGATGTGATCGAGGTAAGGATGGATCTGGGGGGGCTTGCCGTGACCCTTCTGGACACCGCCGGGCTGCGCGCCACTCAAGACCGGGTTGAGAGTATCGGGATCGACCGAGCGCTACAGCGTGCAGTGCAGGCTGATCTTCGGATCTTCTTGCTTGATGGACAAGAAGTGCCGCTGTTGCCGCCGAAGGTCGGTGATATCTCGGTTCTTGGCAAGGCAGACCTTGGCGGGCCGGAAGGGCCGGGTGTTTCAGGGCTGACAGGACAGGGTCTTGATGCTTTGGTTAGTAAAGTGACCGAGGTTTTGATGGCCCGAGCAGGTCGCGCGGGGGTTATGACGCGCGAAAGGCATCGCAGTGCGATGATGCAGGCGATTGGGGCTATGGAATCAGCGCAGGCTGAGGTAAAGAGCAGATCCGAGCGAACGGAATTGGCCGCGGAAGAGTTGCGCAGATCCATTCGGGCGTTAGATAGCTTGGTGGGCCGGGTTGATGTTGAGGATTTGTTGGATGAAATCTTCTCCAGCTTCTGTATTGGAAAGTGAGGAGTGTTTCACGTGAAACATTTCGACGTCATCGTTGTTGGAGGCGGCCATGCGGGGGCCGAAGCTGCACATGCTGCGGCGCGTATGGGCGTGCAGGTTGCGCTTGTGACCTTGAGCGCCGAGACGATCGGCGTCATGTCGTGCAATCCGGCGATCGGCGGTCTGGGCAAGGGCCATTTGGTTCGTGAGATTGACGCACTTGATGGGATTATGGGCCGGGTGGCCGATATGGCTGGCATCCAGTTTCGGCTGTTGAATCGGCGTAAAGGCCCTGCGGTTCAAGGGCCGCGCGCCCAAGCTGATCGCAAGCTGTTTCGGCTTGGTATACAGGCGGAGCTTGCCGCTTTCCCGAATATAAAAGTGGTCGAGGGCGAGGCGTCCGATCTGATTATGGCGAAGGGCGCCGTGGCGGGGCTTCGGTTGGCTGACGGGTCAGAGGTGTTCGCGCGGTCCGTGATTTTATGTACTGGGACGTTTCTGCGTGGGATAATCCATATTGGCGACGTTCAGCGGCCGGGCGGCAGGATGGGTGATCGGCCGTCTGTTCCGCTGGCAGAGCGGATTGCTTCTTTTGGATTGCCGTTTGGTCGTCTTAAAACTGGCACGCCGCCGCGCCTTGATGGGCGCAGCATTGATTGGCGGACGCTTGAATCGCAACCGGGCGATGAAGATCCGACGCTGTTTTCCTTTCTTCATAAGCGCCCCTTCGCGCGACAGGTTTCATGCGGGATCACGCATACGAATGAGCGTACGCATGACATTATTCGCAATAATCTCAAGCGGTCAGCGATGTATGGCGGCCATATTGATGGTGTTGGTCCACGTTACTGTCCGTCAATCGAGGACAAGGTGGTGCGCTTCGCCGACAAGACATCGCACCAGATTTTCCTTGAACCAGAAGGGCTTGACGATCCGACGATTTATCCGAACGGCATTTCAACCTCGTTGCCGATCGAGGTTCAGGAAGAATATGTCCGATCGATTGCGGGACTGGAAGCGGCGGTAATAACGCAGCCTGGCTATGCAATAGAATATGACTTTGTGGATCCGCGCGCTTTGACCGCAACCTTGGAGCTCAAGGACGTTCGTGGTCTGTATCTTGCGGGGCAAATCAACGGAACCACCGGCTACGAAGAGGCGGCAGCACAGGGGCTGGTCGCGGGCCTTAACGCGGCAGCAACTGCACTGGGGCGCAAACCGATCAGCTTTGGTCGTGCCGATAGTTACATTGGTGTAATGGTAGACGATCTGATCACACGAGGCGTTTCGGAACCCTATCGCATGTTTACCTCGCGCGCTGAGTACCGGTTGTCATTGCGAGCGGATAACGCAGATCAGCGCCTGACGGGGCTTGGTATTTCCCTTGGTTGTGTCGGTGATCCGCGGCGTAGGGTGTTCGAGGAAAAGAGTACAGCGCTGGCGTCTGGCCGAAATACCCTTGAAAACCTGATACTTACGCCAAAGGAAGCGATGGCGCAGGGCATCCAGGTCAATCAAGACGGTCAGAAAAGAAGCGCTTTTCGACTTTTATCAATGCCCGACGTATCCTTCGATCAGCTTGCGGCTAATGAGCCCAGTCTGGCGCAAATTACCCCGGATATCCGCGAACAGCTGGCGCGCGATGCGCTATACGCCACATTCATCGAACGCCAGCATGACGATGTTGAAAAGCTTAGGCGGGATGAGGATCGCCTGATCCCTGCCGATTTCAACTACGACGGCTTGCAGGGGCTTTCGGCGGAGCTTCGGACAAAGCTCCAAACCCTTAGGCCGCAAACGTTAGCTCATGCGGGGCGGATTGAGGGAATGACGCCCGCTGGCCTAACGCTTTTGCTGGCGGTGATTCGTCGCGGCGGACGGGGTCGTGCAGCGGGATGAGTGTTGCAGCACTTCTTCGCACGCGGAGTGTTTCACGTGAAACATTGGAGCGGCTCGAACTTTACGAGGCACTTCTTCGCAAGTGGAATCCTGCCATCAATCTGGTGGCAAAGTCGACGCTTGCAGACGTTTGGGACCGTCACATCCTTGATTCCGCGCAACTTTTCGACTTGGCGGACGAGGGCTGGAAAACCTGGGCTGATTTGGGAAGCGGCGGCGGGTTTCCAGGGCTTGTGATCGCAATACTGGCGGCCCAATACAATCCGGACGCGACAGTGACACTGGTTGAAAGCGATCAGCGCAAATCGGCGTTCCTTGCAACAGTCGTGCGTGACACGGGGCTGACGGCAAAAATTCTCGTGGAGCGTATTGAAAATATCGCCCCCCTCAACGCCGACATAGTTTCTGCCCGGGCGCTTGCCTCTCTCGATGTCTTGCTGAAATACGCTAAGCAACACGTGGCGACCGACGGGTTGGCGCTGTTTCCAAAGGGCGGGAATCGACAAGATGAGATCGCGCAAGCTATTGAGAAATGGCAGTTTTCCTATGAGCAACCGAAAAGCATAACAGACGCCGATGCCGTCATCCTTGCTGTGAGAGGAGTATCGCGTGTCTGATCTGTCTCGCCCGTTCGGGCCGCGTATCGTTGCTGTTGCCAACCAAAAGGGCGGCGTCGGCAAGACCACGACTGCTATCAACCTGGCCGCCGCATTGGCAGAGCTTGGCCAGCGCATCTTGCTTGTTGATCTAGATCCTCAAGGCAATGCCTCGACCGGGTTAGGGTTTGAACCTGCGGATCGTGGACTGACAACTTATGATTTGATCATTGAAGATGCCAGTATTGACGAGGTTGTTCGCGCGACGGCGGTTGAAAGGCTTTACCTCTGTCCGGCGACAACTGATCTTTCCTCTGCCGATATAGAACTCGTCTCGAATGAAAAGCGCGGTTTTTTGCTGCATGATGCGCTTCGACAGCACGCTATTGACAGCTTTGCCTTCGATTTTGTGCTTATCGATTGCCCGCCTTCGCTTAGCTTGCTTACCGTAAACGCCATGATCGCATCGCATTCGGTATTGATACCGCTTCAGGCTGAATTTTTCGCGCTGGAGGGGCTTTCGCAGCTCATGTTGACAATACGCACGGTCCGCGAATCGGCGAATCCGGATTTGCGTATCGAAGGTGTTGTGTTGACCATGTTTGATGGCCGCAACAACTTGTCCCAGCAGGTCGAATCTGATGCACGCGACAATCTGGGTGATTTGGTGTTCAAGACGGTGGTTCCGCGTAACGTTCGGGTCAGCGAGGCGCCGTCTTTCTCGGTTCCGGTCTTGGTTTATGATAGCCAGTCAAAGGGCAGCATCGCCTATCGCGCCTTGGCGCAAGAATTCCTGGCGCGCCGTAAGACCATCAACTGAAGGGGCAAAACATGTCTGACAAGAAAACTGAACGTCGCGGGCTAGGGCGTGGGCTGTCCGCATTGATGGCTGATGTTGGCGCCGATAGATCGGCAAGTGAAGATCGCCCGCGCCGCCCGGATCTTCTGGTGCCGGTTGAGATGATTGAACCTAATCCGGATCAGCCACGTCGCGACTTTCCGCGCGAGGCGTTGGAGGAGCTGGCGGCCTCGATCCGCGAAAAAGGCATCATCCAACCCCTTCTTGTCAGAAATAATCCAAGAAAAACAGGTACTTACGAGATAGTAGCGGGTGAACGTCGATGGCGTGCCGCTCAGATCGCGCAACTGCATGAATTACCCGTTATTGTTCGCGAGGTCAGCGACACAGAGCTATTGGAGCTCGCGATTATTGAGAATATTCAGCGCGCCGATCTCAATCCGGTGGAAGAGGCGATGGGTTATCGCCAATTGATGGACCGTTTCGGCCATACGCAAGAAAAAATGGCAGAAGCACTGTCCAAAAGCCGCAGCTATATCGCCAATCTTTTGCGTCTTTTGGCCTTGCCAGAGACTGTTTTGACGTGGCTCCGCGAAGGCAAGCTGACGGTCGGCCACGCGCGCGCTTTGATCACAACCGACAATCCAATTGAACTTGCACGTGAAGTGATTGCCCGTGGGCTTTCAGTACGCGAGACGGAAAAGCTGGCACAGGCACCAAAGTCCGCCAAAGCGGGGGCAGCAACGCGTCGGCCTTCGGAAAAGGACGCGGACACCAAGGTACTTGAACAAGATCTATCCGCCAATCTGCGAATGAAGGTGGTGATTGATCACAAAGGTCATGACGGCGGCAGTTTGATCATCACCTATAAGGATCTCGAACAGCTTGATGAGCTTTGTCAGATTCTTTCAACCGTTAGGTAATCAACTGTTCGGTCGGGTCCAGATAAAGATCGAAACCCCAAAAAGGGCGAGGGTCTGAATCGCGATAACCCGGCCGGAAAACCCAAGCGCCAATGACAGGCCAAGCGCCGCCGCAATCGACAGGCTTGCAAGAAGCTTAGCGCGCCGTGAAATTGCGCCGCGTTGGTTCCAATCGTGGATCGGCGGCCCAAAAACCGGGTGTTGAAGCAACCACCTGTGCAGCCGAGGCGAGGATTTTCCAAAGAAAAAGCCAGCCGCCAGTAAGAACGGTACGGTCGGCAGCAGCGGCAAAAACATACCCATTGCACCCAATGCGAGCGCTACAATCCCCGCAGTGGCCCATAACCACCGGATCACAGGGTCAGCTCCCGCAGCACCGCATTAAGCACCGCGCGCCCGTGCCGAGTTGTTGAAACCCGGCTAACACTTTGTTTAATAACGCCCACTTCTTCTAATCGAGCTAAAGCTTCGGCCTTCAATGGTTCACCGGCCAAAGCCTCATAGCGCGCGGGGTCAATCCCTTCAGCCAGCCGCAACCCCATCAACAAGAACTCATTCGCCTGTTCAATGGCGCTTAAGGGCTCGCACAGAGATTGACCGCTGCCGTCGCGCTCCACCGCGTCAAGCCAGAGCGCGGGGGCGAGGGGCGTTTCGGTTGCCAATCTCTGCCCGCCAAGGGTCAATCGCCCATGCGCACCAGGCCCAATGCCGGCATAATCGCCGTAACGCCAGTAAATCAGGTTGTGACGGCTTTCCGATCCCGCGCGCGCGTGGTTTGAGACCTCATAGGCGGGCAGGCCGACGCTTTCGCAAATATCGTTTGTTATAAGATACATATCACTTGATAGATCTTCATCGGGCAGACCTTTCAGGCGGCCGGATGCCGCGCGGGCGCCAAAAACAGTGCCATCTTCAATGGTCAGTTGATAAAGCGAGAAGTGGTCAACAGCCATTGCCAAGGCTTCACAAAGTTCGGACTTCCAGGCGCCGAGATCTTGATCTTGCCTTGCGTAGATCAGATCAAAGCTGACCCGATCAAACGCTCCGCGTGCCACATCAAAGGCGGCGCGCGCCTGCGCAGTGTCATGCATCCGCCCCAAGCGTTTCAGGTCGGCGTCATTCAGGGCCTGAACGCCCATCGACAACCGGTTGACGCCTGCCTCGGCATAGGCACGGAAGCGCCCGGCTTCGACGCTTGTCGGGTTCGCCTCAAGCGTTGCTTCAAAGTCATTGGCTAGGGTCCAGCTTCGCCGGATGTGATCCATAATCCCGCTTACCACTTCAGGATCCATCAACGATGGGGTGCCGCCACCAAAGAAAACGGTGTTCAATACCCGGTTCTTGGTCAGGGCGGCAACCCGATCAATCTCACTCAAATAGGCTCTAAGCCAGCGGTTTTGGTCGATTTTCGTAGCAACATGGCTGTTGAAATCGCAATAGGGGCACTTGGCCGCGCAAAACGGCCAATGCAGGTAAAGCCCAAAGCCGCCATTTTGCCAATCTTCCATCACGCTTGGTTTATCATCCGCCGAACGCCTGACTAAGCTTTGCAAAAGCATCGGCGCGGTGGCTTATGGTGTTCTTGAGCGCGGGATCCATCTCGGCAAAAGTGATCTTGTAGCCATCGGGCACAAACATCGGATCATAGCCATGGCCTTCGATCCCACGTGTGGGCCAGATCACCTCACCATTCACTTTGCCCTCAAATACCTCGTCATGGCCATCGGGCCAGGCCAGAACCATTGTCGCGCGAAACCGCGCTCGACGGGGGTAGGGGGCGCCCGCTTGTTCCAGCGCCCGCCAAGTTCGCGTCATCGCCAGCACAAAGTCACGGCCCTCGGGGGTTTCGGCCCAATCGGCTGTAAAAACCCCGGGTGCGTCGTCCAGCCCCTCAACCTCAATCCCGCTGTCATCGGCCAATGCGGGAAGGCCCGTTGCCTTGGCAGCCGCATGCGCCTTGATCCGGGCATTCCCGACAAAGGTCGTCTCGGTTTCAGCCGGTTCCGGCAAGCCCATTTCCGCAGCGCTCACGCAAGTAATGCCAAAAGGCGCCAACAAGGCGGCAATCTCTTCCAGCTTGCCCTTGTTGTGGGTTGCCACCAGCAATTTGTCGCCCTGAAATTTCCGCATCAGATCGCCGCCTTTTGGGCTTCGACCAGTGCGGCAATCCCGCCCTCGGCCAGATCAAGCAGCTTGTTCATCTCATCCCGAGAGAAGGTCGAACCTTCTGCCGACATCTGCACTTCGACCATCCGCCCGCGCCCGGTAAGAATGAAATTGCCATCCGTACCCGCTTCGCTGTCTTCGGCATAATCCAGATCAACTACAGTCTGGCCGGCATAAATGCCGCAGCTTACGGCGGCGACATGATCGATCAGCGGGTCGGATGTGACCAGACCAGCCTTCAAAAGCTTGTTCACCGCAAGGCGCAGCGCGATCCAGCCGCCGGTGATTGCCGCACAACGTGTGCCGCCATCAGCCTGAATAACATCGCAATCGACGACAATCTGGCGTTCACCCAAAGCGGCGCGGTCAACGCCTGCGCGCAATGCCCGGCCGATCAGGCGTTGAATTTCCTGGGTGCGGCCCGATTGCTTGCCAGCGGCCGCCTCGCGGCGGTTGCGGGTATTGGTGGCGCGGGGCAGCATTCCGTATTCTGCCGTCACCCAGCCAAGGCCCGTGCCCTTCAAAAATGACGGCGGCCTGTCTTCGATAGACGCGGTGCACAGCACATGCGTGTCGCCACAACGGATCAGGCAAGACCCTTCGGCATGTTTGGTAATGCCTGTTTCAATCGAAATGGTTCGCATTTCGTCAAGTTTCCGGCCGGAGGGTCGCATATCATGTCCTTTCTGACGTGTAGGGCCAATTACAGGCCTGCTTGGCCGTGATGCAACCCCGATTGACGCCCGCACCCTTGGCCCGCTAATGTCCAAGACCTTGCCCCGGGGCCCAATAATGACCGACGGACCACAGATTCTTTCGCAAATGAACGAGCGATCACGCGAAGTTTTTCGCCGTGTTGTCGAAGGCTATCTCGATTCTGGTGACCCGGTAGGCTCGCGCTCCCTTTCCCGTGTGATGAGCCAGCAGCTTTCGGCCGCGACCATCCGCAATGTTATGCAAGACTTGGAGTTTTTGGGGCTTCTGGATAGCCCGCATATTTCGGCAGGCCGGATCCCGACGCAACTTGGCCTTCGGATGTTCGTTGACGGGCTGATGGAGGTCTCGACGGTTTCGGTCAATGACCGCGAGGCGATTGATGCCACGATGGGCGGTTCCGAACCCGAAGTTGGGGCACTATTTGACCGCGTTGGGGCAGCCCTTTCGGGCATCACCCACGGTGCAAGCCTCGTACTGACCCCCAAACATGAAGCGCCGATCCGCCATATAGAATTCGTTTCTCTTGGGCCTGATCGCGCCCTTGTTGTGCTGGTTTTCGCGGACGGACAGGTTGAAAATCGTGTTTTCTCTCCGCCTTTGGGGCAAACGCCCTCGTCGATGCGCGAGGCGGGGAATTTCCTGAACGCATTGGCCGAGGGAAAAACCCTTTCCGAACTTCGTTTGCATATTCGCCATGAAATCAGTGCCCGTAGGCAAGAGTTGAACAGCCTTGCGCGCGAAATGGTCGAAGGCGGCCTGGCGATGTGGGAAAATGAGGGCGAATCTTACGAACGCCTGATCGTGCGGGGCCAGTCGAACCTGCTTGATCAGTCGGTAGAGGCCGATCTGGACCGCATCAGAAGCCTTTTTGATGACCTTGAACGCAAGCGTGACATCGCCGAATTCCTTGAACTGACCGAATCTGGCGAGGGTGTGCGCATTTTCATTGGGTCCGAGAACAAACTTTTCTCACTTTCGGGTTCCTCTTTGGTGGTGTCTCCCTATATGAACGCTGACCGTAAGATCATTGGCGCCGTGGGTGTCATCGGACCGACTCGGCTGAATTATGGCCGGATCGTTCCGATCGTCGATTACACGGCGCAGCTTGTGGGCAGGCTACTGTCAGGCGAGCGCAAGGGAAAAGACTGATGAGTGAGATGAAGAAAGACGAACTTGCAGAAGATCAGGCCCTGATGGGCGAAGAGGCAATTGATGCCGATCTGATTCATGATGAGGTTGAAGCCCTGCGGGTAGAGCGGGACGAGCTGCGCGATCGGTTCATGCGGGCCTTGGCGGATGCCGAAAATATCCGCAAGCGCGGCGAGCGTGATCGACGCGAGGCCGAACAATACGGCGGATCAAAGCTTGCGCGCGATCTTTTGCCGGTGTTCGACAACCTAAAGCGTGCGCTGGATGCGGCGGGTGAAGAACAACGCGCTGCAGCAAAGGCACTGATCGAGGGCGTGGAGCTGACGATGCGGGAGCTGATCACGGTTCTGACGCGCCATAACGTGACCCCGATCACCCCAGAAGTCGGCGATCCCTTCGATCCGCAAATGCATCAGGCGATGTTCGAGGCGCCAATGCCCGGTACCAAGGCGGGCGACATCATTCAGGTGATGACCGAAGGCTTTTTGCTGCATGACCGGCTGCTGCGGCCCGCGCAGGTTGGTGTGAGTTCCAGCCCAAAGTCCTAAAGTATGGGGCGGGGCAAACCCGCCCTATTCCTCCAAAAGCCCCTTAAGTTCATAAAGTGCGGCAAGCGCTGCGATTGGCGTCATCTCATCGGGATGAAGTGCCATTATTCGTTCTTCAAGCTTTGAGGGGCCTCTGGCGGGTCGCTGCGCGGGTGTAGACAGGGCGCTGAAAAGCGGCAGGTCGTCGATCAGCGTGTGTTTGCGGGTTCCGCCCTCGCGTTCGCCCTTCTCAAGCGCCTCAAGCACAACTTTGGCGCGGTCCACCACCACTTGCGGCAGGCCCGCCAGCCGGGCGACCTGCACGCCGTAGGACCGGTCTGCGGCACCTTTGCGGACCTCGTGCAGAAAAATCACCTCGCCTTGCCATTCCTTGACGGTGACAGTGGCGTTTTCGACGCCTTTCAGCTTGCCCGCCAATGCCGTCATCTCATGGTAATGGGTGGCGAAAAGGGCGCGGGCACGGTTGGCGTCATGCAGATGCTCAAGCGTCGCCCAGGCAATGGAAAGCCCATCATAGGTGGCCGTTCCGCGCCCGATTTCATCCAAGATCACCAAGGCCCGGTCGTCGGCCTGATTAAGGATGGCTGCCGTTTCGACCATTTCGACCATGAAGGTTGACCGCCCGCGTGCCAGATCATCGGCCGCACCCACCCGGCTGAACAATTGGCTGACAAGGCCGATATGCGCACTTGTGGCGGGCACAAAGCTGCCCGCCTGGGCCAGAAGGGCGATCAGGGCGTTTTGGCGCAAAAAGGTCGATTTACCGGCCATGTTCGGGCCGGTCAGCAGCCAGATTGCCGGCGTGTCGCCCGATGTCAGGGCGCAATCATTGGCCACGAACGGCTCGCCCGACCGTTTCAGCGCCCGCTCAACCACCGGATGGCGACCGCCTTCAATGGCAAAGGCGCGGCTGTCGTCGACCTTCGGTTCGCACCAGTCGTCACCCCGTGCAAGAACGGCAAGGGCGGCGTTGAGGTCGATTTCGGCCAATGATCTTGCCGCTTGGCCGATAAGGCCAGATGCATCCAAAACCATCGCTTTTAAGCCGTCATAGAGCCGCTTTTCAATTTCCAGCGCCCGGTTTCCGGCGTTAAGGATCTTGGTCTCCATCTCTGACAGGGCGACGGTGGTAAAGCGCACCTGATTGGCGGT
>JBAUHP010000422.1:0-8904 GCA_049680345.1 Albidovulum sp.
AGGCAGGTGGAAGAGAAGTTCTGCACGACATGATCGCCGACTTTGCCGAGGTGCAAAAAGCGAGGGGGGCGAATGTCACTTTGGATGTCTGGCCAGATATGCCACACAACTTTCTCGCTTTTGATCGGTTAAGACTATCGTCCGTCGAGGCGCTGGACAAGCTGGCCAAGTCAATAAACGCACGTGAGGCTTAGCGGCCGCGCTGCGGCTCATCAAAGGGGCCGTGCGCTGGGTGAGAAAGTCTTTACAAAAAGTCAATTTTGAGCCACCTAAGGGCCCGGCCCGACACCCGACCCGCATCCGCAAACGCCCATTTTGGATGCTTGTCGCCGTCTTTTTAGCTTCCCCTGACGAACTTTGCGACGGAACCTTATTCTTTTGCCCAATAGCTGTCGGGTGGTGGCCCAAAGTCAATAAGCGCGCAAGAATAGACGGCGGTTTCGTCGAAAGGATAGCGCGCCTCCATCTCGGGGGTGAGGGTCAGCCCAAGGCCTGGCGCGGTGGGGCGTAACAAGCGGCCCTTTTCAATCTGGCCTTGATCGCCGATCATTTCGGCGCCAAGCGGGAAGGCCAGCATCGGATATTCTACCAATTTGCCGCCTGCCGCGAAGGCCGCATGATAGCTGGCCATTATTGCAGCGGCCCCGCCCCAGGCATGGACGACTACATCCGTGCCCTTCGCCTTGGCCGCCTCAAACACATCCATCACCGCCGAAATCCCACCCATGACCGATGCGTCGGGCTGAACGAAATCATAAACATCGTCGTTGATACGCTCAATCATCTCTTTGGGGGTGGTGATCACCTCGCCACCACATACCTTAACGTCAATCCTGGTGCGCAACTCGCGGAACCCTTCGGGGCAGTCAGGCCCAATCGCCTCTTCAACGAAGACCATCCGCCGATCTGTCAACGCGTGGACATTTTCGACAAAACCAACAACATCTTCGACCGCCTGCGGTGGATCGGCGAGGTTTTGGCACATATCTATACCGACCTCGATCCCCCGCTTTCCGGCCTCATTCAGCACCCAGGCGGTGCGCAAGATATCGCTCTTCACCGACCTGATCTTGTAAAGGGTGATGCCAAGACCAGCCAGTTGATCAAACTCGCGCAAGAATTGTTCCTTGGCATCACAGCAGCCGCCAGATCCGTAAATGCGGATACTATCAGCCTTGGCACCGCCCAAAAGCTCATAGACCGGAACGCCCAAAGACTTCCCCTTGGCATCTTGCAGCGCAATCTCGAATGCCGCGATGACGTGGCGTGCTGCACCTTGCAGTGACCAGTAATCGCACAGCGAGCGCAGGTCTTTCACCCGCCGTTCAATGTCAAAACCGTCTTTGCCCATGACCTGAGGCGTGCAAAGTTCGACGATGGATTTGAACACCAGCGGAGCGAAGACGGCCAGATAACCTTCGCCCAAGCCCGTCACGCCATTATCAAGCGTTACCTCCACCATGCCGATGGTCCGCTTGGGGCCATTGGGAAAGCATTCCTTGATTTCAGGATCATCGGCATCGGCATAGGGCGACGACAACAGGACGCAGCGAATATTTGTGATCTTTGGCATCAGTAACCTTTGGTGAAATCAATCTGGCCAAGGGGCGGTTCGCCCGCTTGGAACCGGGTGAGGTTGGAAAGGAAGGTTGTGATCTTGCGATCAACCTCATCACACGTCCCGCCACCGGAATGCTGGGTGAGGATGGTATTTGGCGTTGTCCAAAACGGGTGGCCGGCAGGCAAGGGTTCGTCGCGCGTCACGTCGATCACCGCGCCGCTTAGATGGCCCGATTGCAGCGCCGCTGCCAAGGCGGCTTCCTCAATCAAGGAACCGCGCCCAAGGTTGCAAAGAACCGCGCCCGGCTTCATCCTACCGATACGCACGGCATCAAACAGACCACGTGTTGCGGGCGTGTCCGGCACGGTGGCCACGACAATGTCTGCCGTGGCAAGTGCCGCCTCAAGATCGGCGGCCACCCAATCGCTGCCGAAAGTCGCAACTGCGCATCCGAAAGGTGCCAGCAACTGACCCAATCGGGCATTGATGGCACCCCGGCCGAACAAAACCACATTGGCACCGGTCAGCCGCCGCAACTCGGCGCGGATCGCATCACCGACCCATTCGGCACGGCGTCGCAGATCGCCCAATTGGTCAATGCCGCGATAAAGCGCCAGTATACCGGCCAATGCGGTTTCAGCCACCGGATCGGCAAAGAAGCCTGCAAGGTTCGACACGATGGTGGTGCCGCCCGGGCGTGACCAATCAAGCGCCGCATATTCCCCGAACCCCACGGATTCGAGTTGCAGCCAACGCAGGTTCCGGTTCGCCGTGACCACCCCCACATCGGGGTTGCCAAAGACCACAGGGCTATCGCAGGCCGCAGCCACATCACAAAACCGGATCTTGCAGCCGCCCACCCCGTGCCGAAGACGGTCTTGTTGTTCTTGGGTAAGCGAGACGCAGACGGAAACCTCGGTCAACTTGTGCCTCCAGGATTTGCCGTGCATATCCAGATCGTCTTGGTCTGCAAATATTGCTCCATCGCCTCGGTTCCATTGTCACGAGCCAGCGACCCGGATTGCTTGTAGCCACCAAAGGGCGTTTTGACATCGCCTTCGGAAAAACCGTTGACCGACACTGTGCCGCAAGGCAAACGCCGCGCCATGTAAAGCGCGCGGTCGATATCGCGGGTGAAGACCGAGGCGTGAAGGCCGTATTCGGTATCGCGGGCAATGCGCAAAGCCTCGTCCATTCCCTTGACCGGAAGGATACCAAGGACAGGTCCAAAAATCTCTTCGCGCGCGATGGTCATGTCGGGGGTAAGGCCTGCGAAAACGGTTGGCTCGATGAAACAACCCGGCCCGATGCTTTGGCCGCCGGCCAGAAGCTTTGCGCCTTCGGCCTTACCTTTGTCGATATAGGACATGACCCGCGACTGATGCTCTGCCGTCACCATCGCGCCAATGCTGGTTTCAGGATCAAGCGGGTCGCCCAGCACGAAGCTGCGCGCACGCGCAATCACACGTTCGCCAAATTCATCGGCAATCTTGGCATCAACCAGTTGGCGCATATTGGCCGAACAGTTCTGCCCACCATTCCAAAAGGCCGACATGGCAGCATGTTCGATCAGATCGTCGTTGATATCGGCATCGTCCAGAACGATGAAGGGGCTTTTGCCGCCCATCTCCAACCCGACAACCTTAAGATTGCTTTCGCCCGCATAGCGCAAGAAATAGCCGCCGACTTCGGTCGAGCCGGTGAAAGAGACGATGTCTATATCGGGGTGCCTGCCGATCGCCTGACCGGTGGTCTCGCCCATCCCCGGCAGAACATTCAACACACCGTCCGGCACCCCGGCCTCTTGCGCAAGCTGGGCCAGACGCAAGATCGACAGCGGCGTCTGTTCGGCCGGTTTAACAAGTGCAGAACACCCCGCAGCAAGGGCCGGTGCAAGCTTCCACGCGGCCATCAGCAAAGGAAAATTCCATGGCAAGACCAGCCCAACGACCCCGGCCGGTTCCTTGACGATCAACGCCATCGCATCTTCGCCGGTGGGGGCGATCTTGCCAAAACTCTTGTCGGCCAACTCGCCATACCACTGGAAGAAGTTGGCCACTTCATTGCCGATCTCGTGCAAGCAATCAGTGATGGTCTTGCCGCTATCAAGGCTTTCAAGAACGGCAAGTTCATCCGCATGTTCGCGGACCAAAGCTGCAAGCCGCAAAAGCACCGCCTTGCGGTCTTCAGGGGCGGCGCGCGACCATATGCCATCGTTGAAGACCTTGCGCGCGGCTTTGACAGCACGGGCCACGTCGGCCCCGGTGCAATGCGCCACACGCGCAATCACGGCCCCGGTTGCGGGGTTGATCGTCTCGAACGTGGCCTTGTCAGAAGCGTCGGTGAAGGTGCCTGCGATAAAGGCGCGCGCTTCGGGTTTCAGTCGGGATGCGATAGATTGGGCTTTCGCCAGGGTCAGTGTCATTGGGTCCTCACATTTGGTTCAATGTGCGTCGCGACGCACAGAAATATGCCATGGGATAAGCAGGCGTTCCGTCAGCGTCACGATCCCAAAAAGAACGAGGCCCAGCAGCGTCAGAAAGAATATCCCGGCGAAGGCCAGATCGGGGCGCATATTGCCGGTGACAATCTGGATGTAGAACCCCAGCCCTTCGTCAGAGCCGATGAATTCAGCAATAGCGGCACCAACGGTGGCGTTGATCGCAGCATATTTGAAGCCGACGAAACATTGTGGCAAGGCCGCTGGCAGACGGATTTTCACGAAAGTCCGCCAAACCCCGGCACCGGTTGAGCGGCTAAAGCGGGTCAGTTCCTCACTGAGCGAGTTGAAGGCCAAAATGGCGTTCAGCACGATCGGGAAAAAGCACACCAGAAAGACGATGATCACCTTGGGCAGCAGTCCAAAGCCCAGCCAAGAGATGAACAAGGGCGCGAAGGCGATCTTTGGAACCATCTCGATGCAAACCAAGAACGGGTAGATCGTGCGCCGCAAGATCGAAGAAAAGGCAATGGCCAGCCCGATGGGCATCGCCAGCACAATCGCCACACCGTAGCCCAATACCACCTCTAGCCCGGTGACATAGGTATAGTAAAGCAACCGGTCAAGATCGGCCCAACCCTTGGTTACGACCAGCGAAGGCGGGGTCAGAATGTAGCGCGGGATGTCGAACCATATGACCGAATATTCCCAAAACAGGAAAAAGGCGATGAAGAAGGCCACAAACATCCACGACCGGATGATTCCGTTTGCCATACGCGCCAAAAGGCCGGGTTTGTCAGATAACGCCATAATTTCTGAATATCTCCTGGGTTTCGCGGACGTAGCCCGTGAACTTCGAACTGCTTTTGACTTCGAAATCGCGCGGGTAGGGCAAATCAATGTCGATGATCCGCTCAATCTTGCCGGGGCGCGGGGTGATGATGGCAACACGGCTGGAAAGCTGGATTGCCTCTTCGATCGAATGGGTGACAAAGACCACTGTGGGGCGCTTTTGCATCCATAATGACTGAAGGTCCTTGCGAATGCTTTCGCGCGTCATCGCGTCAAGCTTGCCCAACGGTTCGTCCAGCAACATGGTCTTGGGTTTATGGACCATCGCTTGGCAAAAGGCGGCGCGCTGCTGCATGCCGCCGGATAATTCATGCGGAAAGCGTGTCTGAAAATCTTCAAGATGGACCGAGTGCAAAAGCTCTTCGACCTCGGCGGCATGGGCGGCGGGATCATTGCCGCGCATCTCAAGCTGCAAATCTATATTACCGCGCACCGTGCGCCATGGCACCAGCGTGTTATCTTGAAACATGATGCCGATATCGGTTTGCGGGCCGTTCACGCCGCGCCCTGCCAAGGTGATTTCACCTTCGGTGATATCCAGAAGACCGGCAATCATCAGCATCAGCGTGGACTTGCCGCATCCTGAGGGGCCAAGCAGCGAAATGAACTCACCTTCCATTATCTGCATGTCCACCGGTCCGAAAGCATGCACAGCTCCGGCACCGGAGCCAAAGACCTTCTTCACACCGGCAAGTTTGATCAGCGTCGACATAAGTGAAATTCCGTTCCGTGAAATGCCGGGGGCGGCGAAATGCGCCCCCGGCGATCAAAGTTACTCGATAAAATCGTTTGTATAGAACGAGGCCGGATCCGCATTCGGATCAAGGTCGTTGTATTGCTTCATCAAAGCAACCATGTCGGCCCAATCCGACGGCACATTCAAGCCAAGCTTCTTTTCGGTATTCGCCGCCGAATAAAGCAGCCCAAGCGTCACATCTAGAACCGCGCGCGACTGCGCCTTGCCCTCATCCTCGTTCATGGTGCCGCCGACGATATCGCCCATGGCGTTCACCGCAGCATCCGGATCGGCCTCGGCAGCCTTGTAAGATTTGATCGTCGCCGCAACGAAGCGCTTGACCAGATCCGGGTTGCTGGCGATCAGTTCTTTGCGGGCGGACACACAATATCCAACCTGATTCACGCCAAAATCTGAATAGGGAAAGATCACCGGATCATCGCCGCCATTCGCCTTGATTTCGGCAGGCTTGTCGTCGATGCCGCCAAGAATGCCGACCGCATCGCCAGCCCCTTGCAGATAGCTCGACACCAGCGCGCCGTCAGGCACATTGGTCAGGTTGATATCTTCTGCCGTCAGGCCTGCGTTGGCCAAAACGATCGGGAAGAAAGTGTTCACTCCGGCGTTGGCCGTGGTCAGCAGTTTCTTGCCCTTAAGATCACCGATCTCTGTCACGCCGGCATCCGGGCGCACCAAGATCGCTTCGGACCCCATCGCATCAATCACCATGATCGAGATCAACTCAGCGCCCTGCGAGGCAAGATTGACCATCGCGCCGCACGACCCATAGGCAAAATCACTGTCGCTATTGGCCACCAGCCGGTGGGCCGAGCTAGAGCCATTGCCCGAACGGATATCAAGGTTGATACCTTGCTCTTTGTAGTAGCCCGCATCTTTGCCAAGCGCAAAGCCCGCATGCGATCCGTAATACATCCAGTTCAGCCGTAGCCGCACATCGTCTTCGGCCATGGCGGTGCTGGTTAATGCACCTAGCGTGACCGCTGCCACCATCATTGTCTTGAACGTGTTCATCCCAGTCTCCTCCGTTGGATTCGTTGAATGCTCGTCAGGCTCTGACCTGCTCTTTTTTTCATTTTGCGACCAGCCTCGGCACGCCGATAGATGCCATCATATCGTGGCAACGGTCGCGGTAGATCGGGCGGATATCTCTTGTCGGGGGGCGGCAACGGCTTGAGGGCAGGCCGATCAACTCCATACAGAGCTTATCGAGATAGCCGTCACCACTTGTGTAATTCTTCTCGATATCAACCCAGAGCTTGTAAAAGGGCATGCCCTCTTGGACCAGCATCCGGGCTATTTCGGCATAGTTCCCGGCGTTGACCTCATCGACAAGCTTGATCCCCCATTCGGGCCAGAAATTGCAGTGATGCACCTCAAAGGCGCGAGCACCCAGTGCGGGCATGGCACTGACCGGAAACAAAAGATTGTTGTCGATAATCGTAAAACGCCCCGAGAAGTTGGATGTCACATCCTCAAACTCCATCGCGTCGGTGCGCGGCGTTGCCCATTTAAGCCCGACGATGTTGGGAATGTCGGCCAGGCGTTCGATCATGCCGAAAGACAGATTCTGACTGGTCCAAAAAGTGTTGTAGATGATCAGACCGATGTCGGGTGCAGCTTCGGCTGCAGCGCGGACATATTCTTCGAAATCCGCTTCGGTATGGGCAAAGTAATAGGGGCAAGATACCTGTATGAACTGCGCACCAATGTCGCTTGCAGCGCGGGCCAGGCGTACCAGTTCCAGCGTGCTTGTGGTCTGCGCGCCCATGGCAACCGGGGCCGCACCGCCAACCTCATCCACGACGATTGTTGCCACGCGGATGCGTTCATCAAAGCTCATGGTTGAGAAGTCACCAGCCGCCCCCCCGGCCAGAAATGTTGCGTATTTCGCGGTCAGTCCGGCATCGACCAAGAAGCGCACATAGGCCCGCAAGGCCGCTTCATCGACCTCCATCTGGGGTGTGTCCAGGAATGGTGTCGGGATGGTGACATAGCAGCCTTCCAGCGTTTTCTTCAGCTCATCGGGTGTCAATTCATTTCCCCAGTTAGAGGCCAAAACCCTTCGAAAAGAGCCTGCATAAGCAAGATCCCTGGGCCCAAAAGGCCCGGCGTTGAGTTTTGGCAAATCTTTGGTCGGGCCGGATGCGGCTGACCGTGAAAACAAGTCTTACGCCAAATCCAAGGATCAGCTTGATATTTTCAGCCTAAAATTTGATAATTCCGGCCATATTTGGTCTATGAGGGATCATGAAATACCTGCCCCGCCCAATTTCCGCCCCGCGCTTCAATTTCATTTTGCAGCCGGAATTTCCACTGAACGCCCTGATTCTTGCAGCCGATGCCCTGCGGATCGCAAATCAAAATTCCGGGGCGGATCTGTTTCAATGGTGCTTCGTGTCGGAAAGCGGCACGGCAATGCGGGCGTCGAACCAGATGTGGTTTGACGTCGATTATGCGCTGGATGACATGCCGCGCGCTGATGTCTATTTGCTGTTCGAAGGCAATCTTCCCACCCAAAACATCTCTCGCCGGTTGCTTTCGTGCCTGCGCGAGGCGGCCCGTTTCGGTGCGATTGTGGGCGGCGTTGATACCGGCGCTTTTGCGCTTGCGCGGGCCGGACTTGCGGGCAGCGAAACCGACCGGTCCGCTGTTGTTCATTGGGAGGCCGAGGCCTCATTCCGCGAAGAGTTTCCCACCGTGCCTTGCGAGGATCGTATCTACCGGATCAGTGGCAACCGGGCGCATTGTGCCGGCGGGGTGGCGACCCTTGATATGATGCTGGATCTGATCACCCGTCTTTACAATGAAGCACTTGCCAATGAAGTGGCCAATGCCCTTATCCACACGCGTCGCCCCGATATCACACCCCAACGCGGCGATGCCCGTGAAGCCACGGAACAAACCCGGCTTGCCGATCGGTTGATCAAGATCATGGAGTCCAATCTTGATTTTCCCCTTAGCCTTGCCGAATTGACCGAGGCAATGGGCATTCCAGAGCGGTCGCTGATCCGGCTGTGCCGCCGCAGCTTTGGGGAATCGCCCATGCGGCTATATCTGCACACCCGCCTGCAAGCGGCACGAAATTTCCTGTTTTATGAAGAATATTCGATAAAAGGGGTCGCCAATGCCTGCGGTTTTTCTTACCAGGCCGTCTTTTCGCGCGCCTTCAAGGAACAGTTCGGCCAAACACCAAGCGCCTTTCGCGCTGCATTCCGGGATCGGCAACGCGAAAGTACGCGTCCGGAACTGCGCCGACTGATATCCGCCCTTGAAAGATCGGAGGCGTAGTCCGAA
>JBAUHP010000423.1:0-3335 GCA_049680345.1 Albidovulum sp.
CTCTGGCAATTCATCGAGATGCGGGCGACGGTAGTAATGTTCGACAAAAATCTCGGCGGCCTTGGCGCGGGTAAGTGCTTTTACATCGGCGGTATTGGTGCGCCCGTCGCGGTTCAGATCCAGCCCAAGCCTGCGCAGCGTCGCCAGCGTCACCCCGTATTTGGTGGCCCCGCCGGGATCGTCCGGGTCATTCACATAGCCGCCTTCGCGCGCGACAATTTCTTTTGCGATTTCGGCCACGGTTTTCATCAAAGATCCCCCAGATATGCGGGGTAAGGATCTTCAAGAAAGGTTAATTCGTCGCAGCCGGGGCGTTCGGATCAACATAGGTGCCGTTGGCTTTGAGCGCGTCGATCACCTCTTTTGGCATGTAGGTCTCATCATGTTTGGCCAAGACTTCGCTGGCGATGAAGGTGCCGTCTTGCATCTTGCCGGTCGCGATCATGCCCTGACCTTCATCGAAAAGATCGGGCAATATCCCGGTGAAACGCACCGGCACCGTCGCTTTATTATCGGTGACGGCAAAGCTGATCGTCTCGCCTTCACCGCGCGTAAGGCTGCCGGGTTCGACCAGCCCGCCGATGCGAAAGGTTTCACGCGCGGGCGGCATTTCGGCAAGCACCTGACTGGGCGTGCGGAAAAAATTGATCCCGTCGCGCATGCCGTATCCGATCAGCGCGGTTGCCCCCGCAAGGGCCACGGCTGCAATAAGAATGACCTGTATGCGTCTGGTTTTCTTTAGGTTCCTCATCTGATCCTCACGGAAAAATCGGCGCCAGCGTCAGGCCCGATGCCTCTGGGTTGCCCAACATCAGATTGGCATTTTGCATGGCTTGCCCCGATGATCCCTTGGTCAGGTTATCCAAGGCCACCACGACGATCGCCCGCCCGGCAATCCGGTCGCCCGATACGCCAATATGCGCGTAGTTCGACCCGGCGATAGAGCGGGTCGAGGGCAATTGGCCCATGGCCAAAAGATGCAAGAACGGCTCATCGCGGTAGCGATCATCAAGGGCCTTATAGACGGCCATAGCGTCGCCTTTCACATAGACCGTCGCCAAGATGCCCCGGTTGAGCGGCAAGAGATGCGGGGTGAATTGCACCCGGACCGGGCGGCCCGCAAGCTGCGAAAATTCCTGGTCAAACTCGCCCAGATGCCGGTGCGTGCCACCTGCGGAATAGGGATGGGTGCCGCCGGACAGTTCGGCATGCAGCAGATTTTCCTTCAGCGACCGCCCCGCCCCGCTGACCCCTGCCTTAAGATCAATAATGATATCGTCAAGGTCGATCACGCCCGCCTCGATCAGCGGCCTGATGGCAAACTGACCGGCCGCCGCATTGCACCCGGTGCCCGCCACCAGCCGCGCCTTGGCGATATCAGAGCGGTAAAATTCGGTCAGCCCGTAAACCGCCTCGCGCTGAAGATCGGGGGCTATATGCGGTTTGCCGTACCATTTTTCATATTCCGCCAGGTCGCGCAGCCGGAAGTCGGCGGACAGATCGACGATCTTCAGGGTCTTGGGCAAGGCTGCGATGACCGCTTGCGAAGTGGCATGGGGAAGCGCGCAAAACGCCAGATCAATGGCGGAAAAGTCGATATCCTCGATGCGTTGCAGCAGCGGCAAATCCAGATGCGCGAGAAAGGGAAAAACCTCACCCATCGCCATGCCCGCCTTGCGATCCCCCGAAAGGGCTGCGACCCGCATCGTCGGATGGCTGGCGATCAGGCGGACAAGTTCGGCCCCGGTATAACCGGAAGCCCCGAGGATGGCGATGTTTTGGGTCATGGCGACCTCCCTAGCTGCGCTGAATAAATGTCGCAGCGATGCGGGTCTTACAACCACTAAATCGGGAATAAATGACGCAGCCCCGGCCAAAAGGCCTCGCGCCCGGCTAAATGGCCCGGCGTCGACGGCGTTTGAGCATCAGCAACGCGCCAAGCCCCGATGCCAAGGCAGCAACGGGCAGCGGCAAGGGCACGACGGCAGGCGGCGGTGCTGCGGCTGTTACCACGATGGGGCGATATGTTTGCTCCGGGATCCGCACAATCTGCGGGATCGGGCGTTTGCCGATATCAAGTGTCAGCTTGATCGCCCCTCGTGAAGTGACCTCCAACTGTAGCCCCAGTTTGGGATTGGGGCGCCAATAGCTGCGAAAGAAGGTTGCGGCGGAATGCACACCTTCGCGCAACAAGACCGCCGAGGTGCTGCTCAGCGTGGGCCCGCCTGCGGAATAGGCGATATCAATGCCCAAGAATGCCGAGATGTTCAGGGTTAATTCTTGACGGTTGCGCAAATCTGCAAATGCCACAAGCCCGTCGCGCTGTGCCGGTCTGGAGGTGCGGGTGATGCTTGCAAGGCCAATGGTGATCGGTCCGGGTTGCGACCAGCTTGCGCCAAATATATCCGCCGCCGCCGGGTTTTCACCCAGCGTCTTGCCCGTTACCGGAGCAACCCCGACCACGATCGCAAACAAAAATACGAACGTGGCGGGCAGCAAGAGAAATTTCACATTCAAGCCAGTTCCCGCCAGCGAATTTATTTCGCGTTAAGAAAACCTTAGCAAATGAATCTGACGTCAGAGTGGCATCCTTGTGACGCAGACCCCGGCGCAGGCGGTGGGGCAAAGCTGCAAGGACAAGGAAATCAGGCAGATTCAAAGGAAATTCGCCGCCGCAAGAACTGTGTTGCGTGATCGGAAACAGTTTGGTGATCGCCCGTGGTCAGGAATTTCGTGTCATTTCCAAGGCCGCCAAGATCTGGGTGGCGGTCAAGATAATCGGCCAGGCTTTCGGCCACCAGATTGGCCTGCGAGAAGACTTTGACATTCGGGCCCAAGGCATCGGCAAAGGTTTTTTGCATCAGGGGGTAATGGGTGCAGCCCAAAATTGCGGCCTCGGGTGCCGGCATCCGCCGCAGCAATGCCGCGACATGGCTGCGCACCAAAGCTTCGGCCAGCATCTCATCGCCTTGCTCGATCGCATCGACCACGCCACCGCAAGGTTGGGCCTCTACATCCACCCCGACGGCGCGAAAGGCCAGTTCGCGCTGAAAGGCACGGCTGGCGACGGTTGCGGGTGTTGCAAACAGCGCCACATGCCGGACCGCGACTTCGCGGGGGGGCGAATTATCGCCCCATTGGCGTTCGGTCAAAGCTTCGATCAGCGGCACGAAAACCCCAAGCACGCGCTTGTCGGCGGGCAGCCATGTCTCTTGCATCCGTTTGAGCGCGGCCGCCGAGGCGGTATTGCAAGCCAATATCACCAGATCGCAGCCTTCGCCCCAAAGCCGTTCAACCCCCGCACAGGTCAGCGCAAAAATGTCGTCGGCATCGCG
>JBAUHP010000424.1:0-12232 GCA_049680345.1 Albidovulum sp.
CCGTAAGAGTTGAACTCTTTCGGGGCGACCTGACGGTCTGTCAGATATTTGCCCGCCGGGGTGGTGTCTTTGAACGAGCCTGCCGGGCTGATATGGTCGGTGGTGATCATATCGCCCAAAAGCGCAAGGATACGCGCGTTCTTGATATTGGCGATCGTGCCTTTGGTCTTGGACATGCCCTGAAAATAGGGCGGGTTCTGGATATAGGTCGAAGTTGCGGGCCAATCATAGGTTTCCGATTCCGTGACCTTCACATCTTGCCATCTGGCATCGCCCTTGAAGACATCGGCATATTTCTTCTGGAAGGCTTCACGGGTGACGGTTGCATGGACCAGATCGGCGATTTCCTTGTTGGTGGGCCAGATGTCCTTGAGGAAGACAGGCCCGTCAGTGCCCATGCCCAAAGGCTCGGACGTGAGGTCGATGTTCATGTCACCGGCCAAGGCATAGGCCACGACCAGGGGCGGCGAGGCCAGATAGTTGGCGCGCACATCAGGGCTGATACGGCCCTCAAAATTGCGGTTGCCGGAGAGGACGGCGGTGGCGACCAGATCGCCCTCGGCGATGGCCGCCGAGATTTCGGGCTGAAGGGGGCCAGAATTGCCGATGCAGGTGGTGCAGCCGTAGCCCACAAGGTTGAAGCCCACGGCGTCAAGATCTTCTTGCAGGTTCGCGGCCTCAAGATATTCCGACACGACCTGAGATCCGGGCGCGAGTGAGGTTTTGACCCATGGCTTGCGGGTCAGGCCCAAGGCGCGGGCCTTGCGCGCCACCAGACCGGCGCCGATCATCACGTAAGGGTTGGAGGTATTGGTGCAAGAGGTGATCGAGGCGATGACAACCTTGCCCGAGGACATGGTGTAATCTTCGCCCGCGACCGGCACTTGCTTGCCCTGCGGGCGCTTGAAGGTCGCGTCCATCTCATGCGCAAAACCGGATTTGGCATCGGTCAGTGCGACGAAATCTTGCGGGCGCTTGGGGCCGGAGATGGCAGGCACGATGCTGCCCATGTCGAGCTTCAGCGTCGATGTATAGACCGGGTCATAGTCGGGCCCGCGCCACATGCCGTTTTCCTTGGCATAGGCCTCGACCAAAGCGATGCGGTCTTCATCGCGACCGGTCATATGCAGATAGCGGATGGTTTCGGCGTCAATCGGGAAGAAGCCGCAGGTGGCGCCGTATTCGGGCGCCATATTGGCGATGGTGGCGCGGTCGGCCAAAGGCAGGTGGTCAAGCCCGTCGCCGTAGAATTCGACGAACTTGCCGACAACGCCGTGGGCGCGCAGCATCTGCACGACCTTGAGCACCAGATCGGTGGCGGTGGTGCCTTCGACCATCGCACCTGTCAGCTTGAAGCCGACAACCTCGGGGATCAGCATCGAGACAGGCTGACCAAGCATGGCCGCTTCCGCCTCAATCCCGCCAACGCCCCAGCCAAGAACCGCAAGACCATTGACCATGGTGGTGTGGCTGTCGGTGCCAACGAGCGTATCGGGGTAGGCGACTTCCTCGCCGTTTTGATCCTTGTCGGTCCAGACGGTTTGCGCCAGATATTCAAGGTTCACCTGATGGCAGATGCCGGTTCCGGGCGGCACGACGCGGAAGTTTTCAAA
Source organism: Albidovulum sp. (assembly GCA_049680345.1). GTDB lineage: Bacteria > Pseudomonadota > Alphaproteobacteria > Rhodobacterales > Rhodobacteraceae > TMP-24. Next base: position 1,614 of record JBAUHP010000424.1, read on the forward strand.
GGCGTTTTGACCCCATTTCAGGAACACATAGCGTTCCATGTTCCGTTCATATTCGCGGTCAACGTTCATCTGGAAGGCGCGAGGGGTGCCAAATTCGTCGATCATCACCGAATGGTCGATGACCAGATCAACGGGGTTGAGCGGGTTGATCTTTTGCGCGTCACCGCCAAGTGCCTTGATGCCATCGCGCATGGCGGCAAGATCGACCACGGCCGGAACGCCGGTGAAGTCTTGCATCAAGACGCGGGCCGGGCGGTAGGCGATTTCGCGCGGATTCTGGCCGCCATTGGCGCCCCATTCGGCGAAAGCCTTGATATCCTCAACCGAAACCGTGCGGCCGCCATCTTCAAACCGCAGCATGTTTTCCAAGACCACCTTGAGGGCGGCGGGCAGTTTGGAGAAATCACCCAGACCGGCGGCCTGGGCCGCGGGGATCGAGTAATAGGCGATGGATTTCCCATCCGCAGTCATTGTGCGGCGGGTTTTGGCGGTATCGGTTCCGGTCACGATGGTCATTGCAGTCTCCCTAAAGAGCGAACGTATGTGTAGTGCGAAAAAGCTAATGCCGTATCAACGGCCAAGGTTCAAGCCAGGCACCCCTTGCGGGCGGCGGCTCGTTCTTTGATTTCGGTTCTGTATACAAATGTATGCAGATATTGGCAAGGCTACCGCAAAAGCATGGCAGCCGGGCGTGACACCATTGTAACGCGGTTCACGGAAACTTGCATATCGGGGTTCAAGGGTTGATTGGCAATAGCTTGCCTATGCTATTAGGTTTTGATCAACAGCCGGATCTTGCCGGTGCTCACTAAAGAAATCGGGTCAGATCATGCGCGCAGTCTTGATGGCTTTGTCACTAATCACCTTGGGCCTTGCAGGCCCGGTTCTGGCGCAATCCGCCGAAAACCCCGTGGTGATAGAGCTTTACACCTCGCAAGGCTGTTCATCTTGCCCGCCGGCCGATGCGGTGTTGACAGAACTTGCCAGCCGCAAGGATGTGATCGCTCTGGCCTTGCATGTTGATTATTGGGATTACATTGGCTGGAAAGACACGTTCGGGCAAAAAGCCTTTGCTGAGCGTCAGCGGTCCTATGCCAAGGCGGCGGGCGAAAAGATGATCTATACCCCGCAAATGGTGATCAACGGTCAAGACCGGCTTGTGGGGCAGAAGCGCTCTCAATTGGAGTCATTGCTGCGCGGGGCGCGCGGGGCCGGTGATCCGGTACTGACAGTGACCCGCGATGGCAGCCGCTTGCGCATATCGGCCACGGTTTCCGGGAAGATCCCCGAAGGCAGCCTTGTGCAGCTGGTGCGCTACATCCCGTCCGCCACCGTGGCCGTCAAGCGCGGCGAGAATGCCGGACGCACGATTGAATATTCCAATACGGTCACCAGTTGGGAAAAGATCGGAACCTGGAACGGCGCGCAGCCCCTGGGGCTTGAGGTCAAGGCCAAGGGGGATGAACCCGCCGTGGTGATCATTCAAGAACCGGGGCCGGGGCGGATTTTGGCGGCGGTTGTCAGCCGTTAGGTGGTTTAAAGCACCCCTGGTGCGGCGATAAATCAGGTCGCGGGCTATTTCCAGCGCCGGTGAATCCAGAACCACTGACCCGGATTCTTGCGAACTCTTGCGCCAAGGCTGTCGTTCAGACCTTGGGTCATGGTGACCGCGTCGCTATGGGCGACGGGTTCTTCAAGCTCAACGCAAAAGCTTAGCCCGTCGGGCTGGCGGGTGGCATAAAAGGGGATAAGCAGCGCGCCGTAGCGCAAGGCAAGGTCGGCGGCAGAGGTTGCCGTGGCTGCGGGAAACCCAAGAAAATCCAGCCGCCTGCCATCAACAACATTTTGATCGAACAACAACACCAATTGCCCGCCCGCCTTAAGGTGGCGCACGAAACCGGCGGTGCCGCGCGTGCCTTGCGGAAAAATCGGGCCGCCGAAGGCCTCCATCGTGCGCACGTAATGTTCGTTGAAAAAGGTGTTGCGCATGGGCCGGTAAAGCCCGCCGATGGCATAGCCGCGCCCGACAAGGGCGGCGCGGCCAGCCTCGTAATTGCCAAAATGTCCGGTCACCAAAATGACCGGCTGGCCTGCCGCATGGGCCGCTTGCAGCGCGCCGTCACCGGGGCCGGTGATCTGAACGCCTTGCATCCGTGCCATCAGTTGGCGGCTTGAATAATTCTCGATCAAGGTGCGCCCGGCGTTGTCGCAGGCCTGATCGGCAATATCATGGCGCGCAGGCAATGCGAGGTCGGGAAAAACCAGCGCAAGGTTTTCGCGCGCACGGGCCCGGTACCCCGCGATGGGGGCGATAACGTGGCGGGTCAGCTTGCCCATAAGCGGCACGCGCCAGCGGTAGGGCAAGGCAAGCGCCAAACCGATCAGCAGCCGCAAGACCGCATTGGCGGCGAAATCCGCCAGTTTTTGCCTTTGCGTTCGGTCGCGCGCCATAGTGATACGGATAATCCTGAGTTTCTTTGGGCTTGCGGCGAAACACAACGCCACGGCGCGAGACATAATGCCCCAAGAAGCTGACCACAAGCAAGGTTGGGCGCGGGGGCGGGCTGCCCCGATCAGGGCCGGGCCCCGTGTTCAAGGGGGGCATTCCCTTGCGTTACCTGCATTATGCGGTGCAGGCTGGGCTTTATCACCCGAGAAACCCGGGTTAGGGTGCATGCGAAATTCCCAATAACCGGAGATATGGTGTGGCCCTGGACAGTGATTTTATCCGCAAGCAATTCCCGGCGTTTTCGGTGCCAGAGCTTGCCGGTCAGGCGTTTTTCGAAAATGCGGGCGGATCTTATGCCTGTGGGCAGGTGATCGACCGGCTGACGCGGTTCTATAAGGAACGCAAGGTGCAGCCCTACGGGCCCTATGCGGCAGCGCAGGCCGGGGGCGCAGAGATGGATGAGGCGCGCGCGCGGTTGGCCGCGATGATGGGGGTGGCGGGCGATGAGGTCAGCTTTGGCCCGTCAACCACCGCCAATACCTATGTTTTGGCGCAAGCCTTCCGGCAAGGGCTGAAACCCGGCGATGCGATTGTGGTGACCAACCAGGATCATGAGGCCAATTCGGGGCCGTGGCGCAGGCTTGCGGATGAGGGGATTGAGGTGCGTGAATGGCAGATTGACCCTGATACCGGGCATCTGGACCAAGCGAAGCTGGCGGGACTTTTGGCGGATGGCAAGGTCAGGCTGGTGTGTTTTCCGCATTGCTCGAACGTGGTGGCAGAGATCAACCCGGTGGCACAAATCGTGGCCATGGCCCATGGGGCAGGTGCGGTGACTTGTGTCGACGGGGTCAGCTATGCGCCGCACGGGCTGCCGAATGTCGCGGAACTGGGGGCGGATATCTATCTGTTCTCGGCCTATAAGGTTTACGGGCCGCATCAGGGCATCATGGTTATCCGCCGTGATCTGGGGATGCGCCTGCCCAATCAGGGGCATTATTTCAACGAAGGCGATCTTTACAAACGTTTCACCCCGGCGGGGCCGGATCATGCGCAGATCGCCGCTTGTGCCGGGATGGCCGATTATTTCGATGCGGTGCATGCCCATCATTTCGCGCCCGAAGCCGATGCCGCGAAACGCGGGGCGGCGGTGCATGATCTTTTGCGCGCGCATGAGGTGGCCCTGTGTCAGCCGTTGCTGGATTATCTGGCCGCGCGCAATGATCTGCGCCTTATCGGGCCACGCGATGCAGCCCAGCGTGCGCCGACCGTGGCCGTAGCCCTTGACCGCGCTGCCGAGCCGGTGTCAGAGGCGCTTTCGGCCCAGGGCCTGAATTGCTGGGCCGGGGATTTCTATGCCGTCCGCCCGCTGACCGCGATGGGGGTTGATCTTGATCGTGGCGTTTTGCGCCTGTCGATGGTGCATTACACCAGTGCTGAGGATGTGACGCGCCTGATCGGTGCGCTTGATCGGGTGTTATGAATGCGCACGGCCGGTGATGTCTGAAGGTGAATGACGGCCCGATCCTCTTGTGGTTCCGCCGTGATTTGCGGCTGGGCGATCACGCGGCTTTAACGGCGGCGGCCCAAAGCGGGCGGGCGGTCTTGCCGGTGTTCATCCATGATGAGACCACGGCCAGGTTGGGTGCCGCACCCAAATACCGGTTGGGGCTGGCGATTGCGGCGTTGGAGGCGTCTTTGCAAGGCCTTGGGTCGCGGCTGATCTTGCGGCAAGGCGATGCGCTGCAGGTCTTGCAAGGCCTGATCCGTGAGACCGGTGCCGGGGCGGTTTATTGGAGCCGGTATTATGAGCCCGCGCATATTGCCCGTGACACCAAGGTGAAAGCGGCGCTGAAGGCGGAAGGGATCGAGGCGCGCAGTTTCGCGGGGTCATTGCTGTTTGAACCGGGCGCGGTGGTGAGCGGGGCGGGCAAGCCCTATGCGGTGTTCACGCCGTTTTGGCGCGCAATTCGGATGCGCGACCCCGGTGCTGCTTTGCCGGCGCCTGCGCAGCTGCGCGCGCCGTCGGGCTGGCCGCGCGGCGACAATCTGGATGATTGGCATATGTCGGCGGCCATGCAGCGCGGCGCGCGGGTTGTGCGCCCGCATCTGCGCATTGGCGAGGACGCCGCACTTGAGCGTCTGGCGGGCTTTTTGGCACAAGATTTGCCGCATTATGCAATGGCGCGCGATGTCCCGGCGCGGGCGGGCACATCGGGGCTGTCGGAGAACCTTGCATGGGGCGAAATCTCGGCGCGTCAAATCTGGTGGGCGGCGCTGAACACCGGCTTTGGTGCGCCTGAATCGGGGGCGGAAAAGTTCTTGTCGGAACTGGGCTGGCGCGAATTTGCCTGGCATCTGATGGCGCATAACCCCGATCTGGCGCGAAAATCATGGCGGGCGGGCTGGGATGGGTTTGGCTGGCGCGGCGACAATGGCGATGCCGAAAGCTGGCGGCGGGGGATGACCGGGATCACATTGGTTGATGCCGGTATGCGCGAGCTTTATGTGACCGGGCGGATGCATAACCGCGTGAGGATGGTGGTGGCCTCTTATCTGACCAAACATTTGCTGACTGATTGGCGCATTGGTCTGGGCTGGTTCGAGGATTGTCTGGTTGATTGGGATCCGGCGGCCAATGCGATGGGCTGGCAATGGGTTGCAGGCTCTGGCCCCGATGCGGCGCCCTTTTTTCGGGTGTTCAACCCGGATCTTCAGGCCCAAAGGTTCGACCCCGACTGCGCCTATCGAAACCGTTATATCGCCGAGGGCCAAGCGACCCCGCCGCCCGAAGCACTTGCCTATTTCGACGCCGTCCCGCAACGCTGGCAGTTAAGCCCGGATCAGCCCTACCCAAAGCCCCCAGCCGCTTTGGCCGAGGGGCGCGAAAAAGCGCTGATGGCGCTTAAAGCGTTTAATAGTCAATAAGATACCGCGAAAAACGAAGCTATTGCCGGTTTGGCCCAAGGTTTGCTAAGCTTTCAGCAAGCCGGGGGGTGAAACGATGGAAGTTTTTCACAGCACCGAAGGGCAAGCCGGATTGCCGCGCTACTTCGCGCAGGTCTTTCGCGTGGCTTGCACTTTGAAGAATGGCAGCCTTGATTTCGTCCTTGCCGACGGGCGCCGGTTTCGCGCCGGCAACAGCGCGACCGGACCCATGGCCGAGATTGAGGTGGTTGACGCGGATATCTTCGCGCGGCTGATCCGCGAGGGCGATCTGGGCTTTTGCGATGCCTATCTGGAAGGTGGCTGGACCACCCCGGATCTGCAGGCTTTCATGGATCTTATCCATGCCGATAATCAAGAGCTTTACGATGGTTTTCCGGGGATGGGGCTGGTGCGGGTGTTTGAACGGATGCGGCACCTTTTGCGCGCCAACAGCCGCCGTCAGGCCAAAAAGAACATCGCCTATCACTATGATCTGGGCAATGAATTCTACCAGCTGTGGCTGGATGATACGATGACCTATTCCTCGGCCTTGTTTGGAAATGGCCAAGAAAGCCTTGAGGCGGCGCAAAAGGCCAAATACGCGTCATTGGTGGACCGGATGGGCGCGCGTCCGGGCGAGCATGTGCTTGAAATCGGCTGCGGCTGGGGTGGTTTCGCCGAATATGCGGCGGGCGAACGTGGCCTGAAAGTGACGGGGTTGACGATCAGCAAGGCCCAACATGACTATGCCACCGCGCGGATTGCACGGGCCGGGCTATCGGACCGGGTTGAAATCAAGTTGCAAGATTACCGCGATGAGCGGGGCCAATATGATGGCATCGCCTCGATCGAGATGTTTGAGGCGGTCGGCGAAAAATACTGGCCGGTCTATTTCAACACGGTGCGCGAGCGCCTGAACCCGGGCCGCAATGCGACGCTTCAAATCATCACCTTGCAAGAAAAACGCTTTGAGGTTTACCGAAAAGGCGTTGATTTTATTCAAAAATACATATTTCCGGGGGGTATGCTGCCGTCGCCCACGGTTTTGCGCCAGGAGATCATGCGCGCAGGCCTTGGGGTGGTGGAATCTTTTGAATTTGGCGAAAGCTACAGCCAGACCCTGCGCCGTTGGCATGATGTTTTCAACGACCAATGGAACGAAGTCGCGCGCATGGGCTTTGACGAACGCTTCCGGCGCATGTGGAATTTTTATCTAACCTCTTGCGCTGGCGCATTTCGCGGCGGAAACTGTGATGTAACGCAGATCACAGTTCAAAGGCCCGCAAACTGAATGCCCACAGCAGCCAAGCTTTTCGCCGCCTTCGCCATGGCCTTGGTGGCCTTCTTCACCGCCGAGATCATCAAGCCCTATATGCCTGAAGGCACGCAGTTCGGTGCGTTCACAATCGTTTGCACGGTCATCGGGTTTATCTGCGGCTGGCGGGTCTTGGGGCCGGATGTGGGCGACGGGATGCGGGCGGCGGCGAATGCCGGGTTCAAGGCGGCGGTTGTCACGTTCTTTTGCGGGTTGGTGGTTGTGTCCGTGGAGGAGATGTTGGTTCTGGCATTCCGGCGCACCTATGAAGGCCCGATGGAAGCGGTGGTCGGGGCGATTTCAATCGGGACGGAACTTGCGCAGATAAGCATGGAATATGATGTGCTTATCGTGCTTTTGGGCGGCGGCGCCCTGGCTGGCTGTCTGGCCGAATGGGCGGCGCGGCGTTGGCGTTAAGGCCGAAGCCGTGACCGCGCAGTTTCTGTACGGCACCTTGTGCCATCCGCCTTTGCTTGAGGTGGTCTTGGGGCGTGTGCCCTTGCTTGAACCGGCAATGGCGCCGGGGTGGTCAAGCTATTGGGTGGCGGGTGCTGCCTATCCGACGATCGAACACGGGGCAGGCGCTTGCGAAGGCGTGCTGATCATGGACCTGTGCGATGAAGACATCTTGCGCATGGATTTTTATGAAGGCGGCTTTGGCTATCAAACAAAAGAAATTGCCGCAGTAACCAAGGCGGGGCGAAAGCTGGAGGCGCATGTCTATATGTCTGACGCGGGCGCGTTACCGATAGGCGACGCGTGGGTGCTGGCTGATTGGGAACAACGGTGGGGCCAGACGGTGGTGGCCGCAGCGCAAGAGTTCATGGCGCAATTTGGGGCAAGTTCCGCCGAGGCGCTGCGGCGGCGATATCCGCAGATGCTGGTGCGGGGCGGGTCGCGGGTGCGGGCCGAGGCGTTGCGCGCAGGCACCGAAACGCTGCGGCGAAGCTGTCAGCCGGGCGATACGGTGACGCGGGATTTGCGCCATCCCTATGCCGCCTATTTTTCGGTCGAGGAATATGCGCTGCGCTACCGTCGCTTCGACGGCGAGATGAGTGCGGAGTTGGAGCGGGCGGCATTCATTTCGGGCGATGCGTCAATCGTTTTGCCCTATGATCCGATCCGCGACCGGGTGATGGTGATAGAGCAGTTTCGCGTCGGCCCCTATGCGCGTGGCGACGCCAACCCCTGGCTTATCGAGGCGATTGCAGGTCGGGTCGATGGTGGCGAGAGCCCGCAAGAGGCCGCGCGGCGCGAGGCGGTGGAAGAGGCGGGGCTGGTGCTGCAAGAGCTGATTGCCGGCCCGAATTACTACCCCTCGCCGGGGGCGAAGGCCGAGTATCTGTACTCCTTCGTCGGTATCACCGACTTGCCCGATGGTGCGGCCGGTATGGGCGGGCTGGAGGATGAGGCCGAAGACATCCGCAGCCATGTGATTCCCTTCGCGCAGTTGATGGCGCTTATCGCCTCGGGCGAGGTCAATAATGCGCCTTTGATCATTTTGGCCTATTGGCTTGACGGGCAGCGCCAGGCGTTACGCGCAGGGCCGTGATCTGACGCCTTGCATGGCGCGGTCTGGCCCCGCGGGCGGTTCTTGGGCTTGAGGTTGGCGTCGGCGCAGCCTAGGAATAGAGGAAGCCATCAGGAGGGATGTCATGCGGGTTTACAGTGATTTGGCCGATGCGGTGGGAAAGACCCCCTTGATCCGGCTCAGAAAAGCAAGCGACCTTACGGGTTGCGACATCTACGGCAAGGCCGAGTTTTTGAACCCCGGTCAATCGGTCAAGGATCGCGCCGCCCTTTTCATCATTCGTGATGCGGTGGCCAAGGGCTTGTTGAAACCCGGCGGGACGATTGTTGAGGGGACGGCGGGAAATACCGGGATCGGGCTGGCGCTGGTTGGGGCCTCGATGGGGTTCAAGACCGTCATCGTGATTCCCGAAACCCAAAGCCAGGAAAAGAAGGATATGCTGCGTCTGGCCGGGGCGGAGCTGATTCAGGTGCCCGCAGCGCCCTATTCAAATCCGAACAATTATGTGCGGTATTCAGGCCGGTTGGCGCAAAAACTTGCACAAACCGAACCAAATGGCGCGATCTGGGCCAATCAGTTCGACAATGTTGCCAACCGTCAGGCGCATGTGGAGACAACTGCGCCCGAAATCTGGGAACAGACCGGCGGCAAGCTTGATGGCTTTGTCTGCGCGGTAGGCTCTGGCGGCACCCTTGCGGGCCTGGCAGAGGCCTTGCAGCCCAAGGGCGTCAAGATCGCCTTGGCGGATCCCGATGGATCGGCCCTGCACAGCTATTACACGACAGGCGTTTTGAAATCCGAGAATTCGTCGATCACCGAAGGGATCGGGCAGGGGCGGGTTACGGCCAATCTGGAGGGGATGACCCCGGACATGTCGTTTCGCATTCCCGACAGCGATGCGCTGCCGATCGTCTTTGATCTTTTGTCCGAAGAGGGGCTGTGCCTTGGCGGATCCTCGGGGATCAATGTGGCGGGTGCCATCCGCATGGCGCAAGAGATGGGGCCGGGGCACAAGATTGTGACGATCCTTTGCGACTACGGCAATCGCTATCAGTCGAAACTGTTCAATCCTGAGTTTTTGCGCGCCAAGGGCCTGCCGACGCCGGGTTGGATGGACAAAGCCCCTGACGACCTTCCAAGCGTGTTTGAAGGCTGATGAAAACCATCCGGCGGTTTCTTGCGGCATTGGTCTGTGCGCTGGCAGTGCAGGTGGTGGTGCTGTCTTGCGTGATGGCAAGCGGCGCCGTTGCCCAAACCCAACCTGCGTTCAACTTTGACGCTTGGGAAAAGGACGCGGTCATTGCCGAAGAATTGATCGCGAATGACGCCCCGACGCCCAAGCTGGATGCGATACGCGAGACGATCGTCGGTTGGCGCAGCCGGTTGGATGAAGCCAAGAACATCAATGCAGCCCAGATTGAAACGCTGCAGCGCCAGATAGCGGCTTTGCCGCCGCCGCCGGGGGACGGGGCCAGCGAGGCAAGTGAAACCAGCAACCGGCGACGGCAACTGGGTGAACAATTGTCGCGCGAACAGATCCCCAGCCTTGCCGCGATTGAGGGCTTTACCCGCGCCGAAAGCATTATTGGCCAGATCGACAAGCTGGTGCGTCAACGTCAGGCCACTGCCTTGTTGCGGCTGATGCCATCGCCTGCAAACCCGTTGAACTGGTCTTCCGGGGCTGCGGTGTTGGAGCAAGGTGCCAAGACCTTGTGGGCCGAAGCCGAAGGTGCGTGGGAAAACCCGTCGCGCCGCGCCAAGCTGAACGACAATCTGCCGTTGATCTTGATCTGCGTGTTGCTGGCGGCGGCCTTGATGGCGCGTGGGCCGCAGGTGATGGAATGGCTGACAATGCGGTTGCAGACGGCCGCGGGCCTGCGGGCGCGCAATGCAATAGCGGCTTTGGTCTCTTTGGGTCAGATCGCCGTGCCGGTTCTGGGCATGTGGTTCTTGGTGGTGGCGATTGATGCCTCGGGCATGACCGGGCCGCGGATGTCGGCCTTGGTTGCGGCTTTGCCGAAGGCGGCTTTTGCGTTCTTTTTGGCACGCTGGCTTGGTGGCTGGCTTTTCCCCACCGATGAACGCGCCACGGCCGTTCGCCTGACGGATCGCCCGGCGGAGGCGCGCTTTCACGTCTTGATGATCGGTCTGATCGAGGCGCTGGAAACCTTCCGCACTGCCTTTACCACCGATGTGCGCCCGCCGCTGTCGCAAGCGGCGCAAGCGGTCTGGCTGGCGCCGGCGGTTTGTCTGGCGGCGGTGTTCTTGTTGCGGCTGGGGCTGTTGCTGCGCCGTCAGCGCAAGGCTGCCGCACAGTCGGGTGAAAACGATGCACTTGGCTTTCGCAACCGTATGGTGGCCCTTGTCGGCACCTTGATGGCGTTGGTGGGCATTAT
>JBAUHP010000425.1:0-3941 GCA_049680345.1 Albidovulum sp.
GTCAGATCGAAGCGGCCCGCCGCGCGATCACCCGCCACATGAAGCGTCAGGGCCGGGTCTGGATCCGGATTTTCCCGGATGTTCCGGTCTCATCGAAGCCCACCGAAGTGCGGATGGGTAAAGGTAAAGGCTCGGTCGATTACTGGGCGGCCAAGGTGAAGCCCGGTCGTATCATGTTCGAGATTGACGGCGTGAACGACGTCATCGCCCGCGAGGCCCTGCGCCTTGGCGCGATGAAGCTGCCGATCAAGACCCGCGTTGTGGTTCGCGAAGACTGGTAAGACCGGCGCTGTGACTTAGTCAAAAAGATAATAACCCCGCCTTTCGAGGCGGGGTTATTTCGTTGAATGACTGCTCTGAGCCCATAATAACGATGTCTCGAATTCTCATTCTTCTAAACGTTGAACGAGATTTTTTGCAGCGTTACTACCAGTTCGCTTGGCCCAAGCTTCGGCTTCATCCCAATTTGCGCTGTTTGCATTGACCGCACTTCGGCTCCAGTGTCTTCGAGCTTCACCAAGGGGGACGTCATCTGTTTCACTTTCGATGGCAATAAAGACCAAATTATCGGGATCATTGTCTGAAAGTTCCGCCAATCTTAGTAACCTCACGATTTTACGGCTGCCGATTATGAAGCTCAACTCGTCCGCAAGCATCATTTTACATACGTTCAGTATTAACATTTGAGCGCTTTTGGCATCCACTAGATTAGCTCCTGAAACGGTCATGACCGAGTGGATTAGAATTAGTCCGAATTTCTCACGCTCACAATGGCAACTTAGAGCCCAAAGTTCCCCACTCAAATGGGCTGAGGAAACTATCGACCACCAGATAAAATGGTTTGATAAGTAGATATGTTTGACCAGAGTTAAACCAAGGATGATGCTTCATGATCCAAGGTTGCAGAGGGATGCACAAAAATGACCAATCTCACAGCAAAACCAAAACAAAACCTATCCAGCTTCCTCCAGTTTGATCTATCGCTCGACTTAAGCAACCTTAACGCTGATATAGCGATCTTGGGGATACCGCACGCAGACCCGTACTCTATGGAAGACATCAACAACGATCAGGCCAATGCACCAACTGCTGTTCGGCAGGCGAGTGTTATCGCCAGCTGGGATCTTAATTGTTGGGACTTTGATCTTGGCGGAACACTGTTTGACAGCAAACCTGTTCGGGCGGTGGATTGTGGTGATGTCATCGGTGATCCGCGGGATATTACAGGCAACTCCAAGCGCGCGGAAGATGCGGTGCGGCTGATCCGGAAATCAGGAGCGCTGCCAATCATAATCGGCGGAGATCACGGGATTCCGGTACCTGTGTTGCGGGGATACAGCGACGAAGGGCCCATATACATCGTTCAAATTGATGCACATCTTGATTGGGTCGATCAAAGGGATGGCGTTAGTGAGGGTTTTTCCAGTCCGATGCGCAGAGCTTCTGAGATGAAGCATGTCTCGGGTATGCATCAGATAGGCCTTCGCAATCAAGGCAGCGCCACATCTGTCGAGGTTGAAGCAGCGATGGCATATGGTGCCAATCTGGTAACGGCGGAATTTCTGCACGATGAGGGTGTCGACAAGGTGCTTTCGCAAATTCCGGATGGTGCAAATTACTATATCACGATCGATGCCGATGGGTTGGATCCGTCCATTATGCCAGCAGTCGCGGGCCCGGCACCCGGTGGTGTGACATACCAACAAGCGAGCAAACTGATCCGTGGATTGGTTCAGAAGGGCTCGGTCGTTGGAATGGATATTGTCGAGATCACGCCAAGTCGCGACGTGAATGAAATATCATCAGTTACTGCATCACGTTTGATAATCAATTTGATTGGCTGGGCAGTTCGGGCCGGATATTTTGATAGAGATGAATGAAAGAAAAGGGATATGCATGTGACCCCGCGTATCGCGAACCGCAAAAGAAAATGAAGTCGGCTTTGTCCGCAAAGAAAACAGTCGCTGGTCGACACCACGCACAATCCTCCAACCTTTCCCCTTGCCCTCCCATCCCCGGTCCCCTATAGGAACGCATCTTGCGATGCCGGGTGACCGGGATTCGCTTGTTTGTCATTGATCCATCAGATCACGAGGTCACCCTGCGCTAATCAGGGGCCCGCTGGTGATTGAGAAAAGGAAAAGGCGCATGAACGCCACGGAACTTAGGGCCAAGACGCCCGACCAGCTGCGCGACGACTTGCTCGCGCTGAAAAAGGAAGCCTTTAACCTGCGCTTCCAGCAGGCCTCTGGCCAGATCGAAAACACCGCTCGTATGCGCGCCGTCCGTCGTGACGTCGCCCGTATCAAAACGGTCATGACACAAAAAGCCGCTGACGCGGCGGCCAACTGAGGAGCACGGCACATGCCCAAACGTATTTTGCAAGGCGTCGTGACCTCGGATCAAAACGAGCAGACCATCACGGTTCTGGTTGAGCGCCGCTTCAAGCATCCGCAGTTTCACAAGATTGTGCGTAAGTCCAAGAAGTACCGGGCGCATGATGCGGCCAACCAGTACAAGGTCGGTGACCAAGTTCGCATTGAAGAATGCGCGCCGATTTCGAAAACCAAACGCTGGACAGTGGTGGTTGAAGCTTCGGCTTGATCTGACACGTTCCAGTTCAATCGAAACCCTGGGGAATAAGCCCCAAAGGTCGGGAGAAACCAAATGATCCAGATGCAGACCAATCTGGATGTAGCTGACAACTCAGGCGCTCGCCGAGTTCAGTGCATCAAGGTTCTGGGTGGTTCCCACCGTCGCTATGCAAGCGTCGGAGACATCATTGTGGTGTCGGTTAAGGAAGCCATCCCGCGCGGTCGCGTGAAAAAGGGCGACGTCCGTAAGGCCGTTGTCGTGCGCACCGCCAAAGAAGTTCGCCGTGATGACGGCACCGCAATCCGCTTTGACCGCAATGCCGCCGTCATCTTGAACAACCAAGGTGAACCGCTTGGCACGCGTATCTTCGGGCCCGTGGTGCGTGAATTGCGCGCCAAGAACTTCATGAAGATTATCTCGCTTGCTCCGGAGGTGCTCTGATGGCTGCGAAACTCAAAAAAGGCGATAAGATCGTCGTCCTTGCTGGCAAGGACAAGGGCAAGCAGGGCGAGATCGCTTCTGTAAACCCGGCGGCCAACAAGGCTGTGGTTGAAGGCGTGAACATCTCGATCCGCCACACCCGTCAGACCCAGACCGATCAGGGCGGCCGTCAGCCGAAGGCGATGCCGATTGATCTGTCGAACCTGTCGCTTATCGACAAAAACGGCAAAGCAACCCGCGTTGGCTTCCGCATGGAAGGCGACAAGAAGGTGCGTTTCGCCAAAACCACGGGAGACGTGATCTGATGCTTGACACCAGCACATATACCCCGCGCCTGAAGGCGGCTTATCATGCCACTTTCCGCGCCGCCTTGAAGGAAGAGTTTTCCTACAAGAACGAGATGCAGATCCCGCGTCTGGACAAGATTGTTCTGAACATGGGCGTCGGCGAAGCGGTCAAGGACACCAAGAAGGTCAAAGCGGCAGCTGATGAGCTGACGTTGATTGCCGGCCAAAAGGCCGTGATCACCAAGGCCAAGAAATCCATCGCTGGTTTTCGGGTACGTGAAGAGATGCCCTTGGGCGTCAAGGTCACGTTGCGCGGCGACCGGATGTATGAATTCCTTGACCGTCTGATCACCGTAGCCTTGCCGCGCGTTCGTGACTTTCGCGGCGTCAAAGGCACGTCTTTTGACGGCCGTGGCAACTATGCGATGGGCCTGAAGGAACAAATCGTGTTCCCCGAGATTGACTTCGACAAGGTCGATGAAATTCTCGGCATGGACATCATCATCTGCACCACCGCGAAAACTGACGCGGAAGCGAAGGCGCTGTTGAAGCAATTCAACATGCCCTTCACCAGCTGATCGCGGAGGAACGAGGAAAAATGGCCAAGAAATCCATGGT
>JBAUHP010000426.1:0-5961 GCA_049680345.1 Albidovulum sp.
GAAAGGCCGTTGAACTGGCCGGTCATGTTGAACGTGCCCGCACCTTGAGGATCGGCGCCGGTCAATGCCAGATCGACCGCATCGGCTTTCATGTCTGAGGTGATATTGCGGCTACCTGCATCTTGCACCGTTGACGTGCCGGAATTGCCCTTGAACGTCAGCTTCATCTTGAACGGGGTAGGCGCGCCGTCGACGGAAAGCTGATCCAAGGAAAGGCCGACTTCGGGGGCGGAATAGACCAATTTCATGTTCTCAACGCTGCCGCTGAAATTCATCTTGAGGTCGGTCTGGGTGATGATCATGCTCATATCGCTTGGTTCACCCAGGCTTGGCGTAGCGTGAACGGAAATCGGGATTTCACCGGGAAGTGTCACATCGACCGACCCATCGCCGGTTTCGGTAAGGCGGACTTCCGACATTGAGCCTTCTGACTTTGCGTCCGGCATGTCGGCCACAAACTTCATATCGGTAATAACGAGGGTGTCGCCCTGTCTTTCGGTCGATCCCGCCGTTACGGACTGACCGGCGTCTGAATAGTAATCGACCCAGCTTTGCCAGACCTGCTCTGCCGTCAGATCGGCATGGGCTGCCGATGCACAAAACAACGCGGCAATAACCGTGCTTGCGGATAGGTGGTGTAGGGATTTCATACTAGGCCTTTCGCGTTTTGGTCGTTTTTCTCAGGGTCTGCCTGCATTGCCCGAACGTCAAGCGCAGGTCTATGCTGGAATTCCACACTTGAGCAGTGTTTATACGTGGGAACGGGGCAAATTTGTGGCGCGATGGCAATGATAAAGACGGAAAAACAGCCTGATTTGTGGGTGATAACGCTGGCGCGGCCCGAAAAGGCGAACTCTTTGACCGGGGCCATGCTGGGTGAATTGGCCGCATTGGCCAAGGCGGCGGCTGTCGAAAATGTGAAGGCCTTGATCTTGACCGGCGAGGGTCGGGTGTTTTCTGCCGGGGCCGATCTGGATGAGGCGCGGGCCGGTTTGGCGGTTGATCCGGTGTGGGAGCAGCTTTCGAACCAGCTTGCCAACCTGCCTTGCCTGACGATCGCCGCCCTGAACGGCACTTTGGCGGGCGGTGCTTTTGGCATGGCCCTGGCTTGCGATATCCGTCTGGCGGTGCCGGGGGCCAAATTCTTTTACCCGGTGATGAAGCTTGGCTTTTTGCCGCAGCCATCGGACCCGGCGCGTCTGGCGGCCCTGATCGGCCCGGCGCGGGCCAAAATGATCTTGATGGCCGGTCAAAAGATAGAGGCCGCAGAGGCCCAAGGCTGGGGCCTGATTGACCGTATTGTGCCGGAACAGAGCCTTATTGACACCGCCCGCGCCTTGGCTGCCGATACGCTGGCCGCGACCCCGGACCATCTGGCAGCGATAAAACGGATGTGCGGCACAAACCAAGGGGCAAGATGATGGAAAACCAGCCGGAGATTGTGACCAAGGCCCTGGGCTATTTGAATCAGGGCTGGGAATTGGCGCTGGGTTGGGCAAGCTCGCCAGCCGCATGGTCGCAATTCGCGCTTTTGCTGGTGTCTTGGGGGCTGTCGGTCATTGTCTCGCGCAAGCTTGGCGCCAAGCTGACGGCGATTTTGGCGCCGCCCAGCGGATCGACCGGGATGTTCGCGGTTATGCGGCGCTTCGTCTTGCGGTTCATGCCGCTTTTGCTGCCGCTTTTGGCCTACGGCTTTACCGCAGTGGGCGAAAGCGTGACCCGGTCGGTTTTTGGTTCGGGGGCGGTGATTGCCTTTGGCAAGCGGGTGTTCTTGTTGCTTGCAGCACGGGTTCTGGTGACCCGCATCTTGCGCGAACCGTTCTTGAAGCTTTTGGGGCGCTATGTGCTGCTTCCGGTGGCCGTGATCTATACGCTTGGCCTGACGGAAGAGGTCAGCACCTGGCTTGAAAGCCTGATGATAGAGCTGGGCAATATCCGCTTTTCGATGATGGCGCTGATCCGTGGCGCGATTGCGGGCAGTCTTTTGTTCTGGCTTGGCGGCTGGTCGAACCGGCAAAGTGCGGATTACATCAAATCGCAAGAAACCTTGCGCCCGGCGACAAGGGAGCTGGCGACCAAGGTGGCGGAAGTCGTGATCTTTGGCGCGGCCTTCTTGTTGTTGATGAACATCATGGGGATCGATCTGACCACCATCGCGGTTCTGGGCGGTGCTTTGGGTGTTGGCATCGGGCTTGGGCTGCAACAGATCGCGGCGAATTTCATCAGCGGGATCATCTTGCTGGTCGAGGGGCAGACCACGGTCGGCGATTACGTCGAACTTGATGGCGGTGAGGCGGGCACAATCGTCAAAATGACCGCGCGGGCGTGCATTTTGGAAACCTTCGATGGCCGCTGGATTGTGGTGCCGAACGAACATTTCATCACCACGCGGGTGGTGAACTATTCCGATCAGGGCAGTGCGAACCGTTATGAGGTGGCGTTTTCGGTCAGCTATGACACCGATATCAACAAAGTGCCGGCGATTATCGTGAAGGCGGTTGAGGCATTGCCCTTCGTGCTGACCAACCCCGAAAAGGCGGATTGCGAGCTGAAGGGATTTGGCGAAAGCGGCATTGATTTTGGGGTGGAATATTGGGTGAACGGCATTGACGACGGGCGCAATAAATACGCCAGCCACGTGTTGTTCGCGGTATGGAATGCGTTGAAGGATGCCGGGATAGAGATCCCCTATCCGCACCGGGTCATTGAAATGCGCGACAGCCGGGGTAAGGGCGTTTGACCGCGCCGGAACGACCGCGCGCGCTGATCATCGGGGCGGGGCCTGCCGGGCTGATGGCGGCAGAAGTGCTGGCCGGGGCCGGTGTGGCGGTGGTGGTGGCAGAGGGTCGCCCAAGTGCGGGTCGCAAATTTCTGATGGCGGGAAAATCCGGGCTGAACCTGACCAAGGATGAGGATTTGGCGGCGTTTTGCGGGCAGATCAGCGCCGGTTGGCTTGGCGAAATTGTCGCGAAATTCGGGCCAGAGGCGGTTCAGGGCTGGGCGCGCGATCTGGGCCAAGAGGTGTTTACCGGATCAAGCGGGCGGGTGTTTCCCAAGGGCATGAAAGCCTCGCCGTTGCTGCGGGCCTGGCTGGGGCGTTTGGGCGAGGCCGGGGTTGAATTGCGGACCCGCTGGCGCTGGCGTGGGTTTGCGCAAGATGGCTTTTTGTTTGACACGCCCGAGGGCGAAAAGCTGGTTGCGGCGGATGTCACAGTGCTGGCGCTGGGCGGTGCCAGCTGGGCGCGTCTGGGGTCGGATGGGGCCTGGGTTCCGTGGCTGGCCGCGCGGGGTGTCACGGTTGCGCCCTTCCGGCCTGCGAATATGGGGCTGGGGGTGGAATGGTCACCCAAGATGTCGGAGCATTTCGGGCAGCCGCTTAAGAATGTGGCTCTATTCACGCCCAAAACCCGGATTTTGGGTGAATGCGTCATCTCGGCGCGCGGGCTTGAGGGGAGCGGTATTTACGCCATGAGTGCCCGGGTGCGCGATGGGGCTGACCTTTGGCTGGATCTTGCGCCGGGCCGGTCTGCCATGGAAATAGCCGCGCGGCTTGGGCAAGCGCGGGCGGGCGACAGCCAAAGCAACTCTTTGCGCAAGGCGGCGGGGCTGGATGCGGCCAAGCTTGCGATTTTGCATGAATGGGGGCGGCCTTTGCCCAAGGATCCGGCTACGCTTGCCGCTTTGGTCAAGGCGCTGCCGGTGCGCCATTCGGGGCCGCGCCCCTTGGATGAGGCGATATCATCGGCGGGCGGAATTGCGCGCGAAAGCCTTGGGGATGATCTGCAGCTAGCCCATTGCCCCGGGGTTTTCGCCGCAGGGGAGATGCTGGATTGGGAGGCGCCGACGGGGGGCTATTTGCTGACCACCTGTCTTGCAACCGGCCGTTGGGCCGGGGAAGGCGCGTTACGCTTCTTGACCCAAAGCCATGGCTAGGCGCGCCCATTCGCCTTCACAGCCGGGCAGGCCAAGCCGGACCCAGCCCGGCGCATAGGGAAACACCCGCGTCCAGATATGGGACTGCGCCAGCCGGTTTTGCGCCGCAACGGCGTCTTTCGCATCGTAAAGGCGAAAGAGTTCGGTGCCGCCCAATGCGCGCCAACCTGCGGCACGCGCCATGGCATCAAGGCGGGTGGTTTCGGTTTGCAGGCGGGCGGTGGTGGCATTGGCCCAGCCCTTGTCGGCCAGAGCGCGCCGACCAATCTCAATCGCCGGACCGGCGATGGGCCATGGGCCGGCCATTTCGCCCAATCTTGCAATCTCACTTGCATGGCCAATCACGAAACCCAGCCGCAATCCGGCCAGGCCGTAGAATTTGCCGAAGGAGCGCAGCACAAACAGGCCCTTGGCCCCGGCATTAGGCGCGATTGAGAGGGCGGGGCGCGGATCGGCGAAGCTTTCGTCAACAACCAAGCGCCCGACCTTTGCGGCAAGGGCCAAAAGCCGGTCGGGGGCATAGGTCAGCCCATCGGGATTGTTGGGATTGACCACGACGGCCATATCGGCGCCTGCCAAAGCATCCAGAGTTGTCACCTCTTCCACCACCCAACCCGCCGCGCGCAGGCATGCGGCATGTTCGTTATAGGTGGGGGCCAGAACCCGTGCTGCGCCCGGCGCGCCCAGTTGGGGGATCATCTGAATCGCGGCCTGCGCACCGGCCAAGGGCAAGACCGCCGCATTGGTGCGGTAGGCCTTGCGCGCGGCATCGGTAAGGGCGGCCATGGCGGATTTGGTGGGCAGATCGGTCCAGACGTGGCCGGGCAGCGGCGGGATGGGATAGGGCACGCGGTTGATACCGGTCGAAAGATCAATCCATTGGTCGGGGTCGCCGCCAAAAGTGGCCATCGCCCAATCAATATTTCCGCCATGATCGCGCATATTGCCCCCTTAGATCAGCGAAAGAACCGCCAGCAGGCCCGCGATCCCCAGCAGCGCTGTGCGGCACAGGTTCAGCGCGCGGTTGATATCGGCTGGCACCGGGTCGGGGGCTGCGCCATTCACCCAAGGCTCATCCGCGATATGGTCGCCGTAAGCGCGCGGGCCGGAAAGCCGCACGCCAAGGGCCGAGGCCATCGCCGCCTCGGGCCAACCGGCATTGGGCGAGCGGTGGCGGCCCGCCTCTTGCCACATGGTGTTCAGCGCGGCGCGGGGGTTGGGGGCAAGGGCTGCGAAGATCAGCCCGGTCAGCCGCGCGGGAATAAGGTTTGCCAGATCATCAATACGGGCGGCGGCCCAGCCAAAAGCCTCATGCCGGGGGGTGCGGTGGCCGATCATCGAATCCAGCGTGTTGATCGCCTTATAGGCGGCAATGCCCGGCAGGCCGAAAAGCGCGCCCCAAAACAGCGGCGCCACCACGCCATCCGAGGCATTTTCGGCAAGGCTTTCCAGCGTCGAGCGGGCGATTCCGGCGGAATCGAGCCTGTTTGGATCGCGCCCGACAATCATCGAGACGGCGTGCCGGGCCTCGGCCAGATCGCCTTTGGCAAGGGGCCGGGCCACGGCCAAAACGTGGTCGCGCATCGAACGGGCGGCGACAAAGGGCCAAGCGATGATGCCCAAAATCACGAAGCCAGCCCAAGTGCCCTGAAGCAGCATTTGCAAGATAAAACCCACAGCAGCGGCGGCGGAAATGACCAGAAGGGCCGCGACGGTGCCTGCGATCTTGCGATCTCTCGGCTCGGTTTCTTCCAGGTTCAGCCAGCCATCCAGCCGGTCAATCAGCTTGCCGATCCATGTCACGGGATGGCCGATGGCCGCGAAGACCGGCTTTGGCCAGCCGATCGCTAGGTCAATCGCCAAGGCGATCAGCATGATCCCTGCACCCGTCATATCAATACCCTACCCTCCGGCCCGAAAGCTGATGATCCGCCGGAAACCCTGCCGGGCAAGATGTGCGGCGGCATCGGGCGGAATCGTTCCGGGGGCAAATAGCAGGCCGCGCGCCGAACCGGTATGGGCAATCGC
>JBAUHP010000427.1:0-7708 GCA_049680345.1 Albidovulum sp.
GCGAAGCCACTTCTTTGACCATCTGCGCGCCCATGTTTTCGAACTTGTCGGAAAGCTCGATCTCTTTGGCAACCGTTACACCGTCTTTGGTGATGCGCGGTGCGCCGAAAGATTTGTCGATCACCACATTGCGGCCTTTGGGGCCCAAAGTGACTTTCACCGCATCAGCGAGGATATTGACGCCGCGCAACATACGGTCACGAGCATCGGAATTAAATTTGACGTCCTTAGCAGCCATTTTGCTTGCTCCTTGGAATTCTTATGAAGGTCGAAAAGCGGGTCTTCAGGCCATAACGCCCAAAATGTCGCTTTCTTTCATGATCAGCAGCTCTTCGCCGTCGAGGGTCACTTCGGTGCCCGACCATTTGCCGAACAAGATACGGTCGCCCTTTTTAACGGACATTGCGATCAACTCGCCCGAATCCTTGCGCGCGCCTTCACCAACGGCGATCACTTCGCCTTCAGCGGGCTTTTCTTTGGCGTTGTCGGGGATGATCAGACCGCCTTTGGTCTTGTCTTCACCTTGAATGCGGCGAACGACGACGCGGTCTTGCAGCGGTTTAAATGCCATCTGGTAACACTCCCATGGGGTCCAGGTTGAAATTAATTAGCACTCGCATCGAGTGAGTGCTAACGGAAGATTAGTTAGGCGTGCTCACCCAGACTGTCAACTGGTGGAATTGTGAAAATTTGCACCTATCGCCATAGAAAAACCCAAGACTACATGCCAAACTGCCGCGCGTATTGGAGGCGACATTCATGCTCAGATCATTTTGCCTTGCGGCCCTCGTTTGCCTCGCCCCTGCCGTGGGTCTGGCCGAAGGTGAAAACACCACCTGCGCCGGACAAGACCTTTTCGCCACGATACCGGCAGAGGAACGCGCCACGCTTGATGCGGCAATTGCCCTTGCGCCCTATGCCCAAGGCAACCACTGGCGCGCCACACGCGGTGACAGCACCATCAATATCATTGGAACGTTTCATCTGTTCGATCCGCGGATGCCCGAGCATCTGGCCAAATTGACGCCCGATCTGCTGCAAGCGGATGCGGTCTATCTGGAAGCAACGCAGGTTGAGCTGGACGAATTGCAGCAAGCCGTTGCCGCAAGGCCAGAGCTGATGTTCACCCAAGGTGCGACCTTGCCCGAACGCTTGTCCGACGAAGAATGGCAACTCTTGTCGCAAGAGATGTCAGCGCGCGGCATCCCGGCCTTCTTGGCCTCAAAATTCCAGCCATGGTATGTCTCGGTGATGCTGGCGGTGCCACCTTGCGCCATAGCCGCGATGACGAGCGGCAGCTCGGGCATGGATCATCTGATCAGCGAGGCGGCGGATGCATTGGGCACGCCCACCCATGCCTTGGAGCCTTACGACACGGTCTTCCGGATCTTCGATCAGATCCCGCAAGATGAGCAGCTTGACATGATCCGCATCTCTTTGCCTTTGGCTCCGGATGCCGAAGACATGCTGGCCACCATGGCCAACAGTTATGACCGCGAAGATCACCGCGCTATCTGGGAATATTCGCGGCTGAAATCCATTGCCGCCGCCATTGGCAGCCCCGAAAAGGCCGCGCAGGATTTCGAGCAGATGGAAGACATCTTGATCAATCAGCGCAACCACGACTGGGTCGGCAAAATCCTGAAGGTGGCGCCGGGCAAAAGGCTGATCGTCGCCGTGGGGGCCGGGCATCTGGCGGGCGATGAAGGGGTTTTGCAGCTTTTGGAGAATGCGGGATACCTGTTGGAGCGTGCGGAGTTTTGACCCTCAGGTGACGCCGCCCCAAGTTTACGGGCATGGGTTTTCTTAGCCCAAATACCCCCAAAAACCGCTGGCGTATGCGGCGTGACAATACCCGTTGATGCCCCTATAAGGCGGGCGAAATTCAATCGAACGGAAACTCCAGATGACGACGCTTGTTTTTGGCCACAAATCCCCCGACACCGATTCCACCGGATCGCCCATCATCTGGGCCTGGTATCTGAGCGAGGTGAAAGGCACGCCCGCCAAGCCTGTGCTATTGGGTGAGCCGAACACCGAAGCCGCCTTCATGCTTGGTCACTGGGGTCTGGATAAGCCCGAAATCATCGCCGATGTGGCCGCTGGCGATAGCTGTGTCATCGTTGACACCAACAATCCCGGCGAATTGCCACCCTCGATCAATGACGCCAATGTTGTGCAGATCATTGACCATCACATGCTGGCAGGTGGGCTGAAAACCAAAGGCCCGATCGACATTACCATTCGTCCGCTGGCCTGCACCGCCACGATCATGCATGATCTGATCGGCGCAGATCTGGCCAAGGCGCCCAAGGGCATCAAGGGGGCTATGTTGTCGTGCATCTTGTCCGACACGCTTGAATTCCGCTCGCCCACAACCACAGCGCATGACCGCGCCGTGGCCGAAAGCCTTGCCGCCGATCTGGGGGTGAATATCGCCGAATTCGCGGCACAGATGTTCGCGGCAAAATCCGATGTTTCGGCCTTCTCGGACGCCGAGCTTTTGCGCATGGACAGCAAGGAATACACCATCGACGGCAAAGAGCTGCGCGTGTCGGTGCTTGAAACCACGGCACCCAAAGTGGTGCTTGACCGCAAGGCAAGCCTGATGGCCTCGATGGCAGGGGTGGCGCGCGAAGACGGCGCCGATCAAGTGCTGCTTTTCGTCGTCGATATCTTGCGCGAGGAAGCCACGCTGCTGGTGCCCAACGATCTGGTCAAGACCATTGCCGAGGCCAGCTTTGGCGTCACCGTGTCGGGCGACAGCGTGGTCTTGCCCGGTGTCATGAGCCGCAAGAAACAGATCATGCCATTCTTGAAAATGTGACTTATCGGGGGTGGCGCTGATGCCCTCCCCCCTCTTGCTTTGCCGGTTGGTTTGTAAAGGTGCCCATATGACCCATATCATCGCTGCCCTATCCGAAGTGGCCGAAGGGTATGACGCGCTTTACTGCGATCTTTGGGGGTGCTTGCACAATGGCCGCGCGCCTTACCCCGCCGCCGTTGCTGCATTGCAGAATTTCCGCATCGGTGGCGGCCATGTGGTGTTGATGACCAATGCCCCTCGCCCCAATCAATATGTGATCGAACAGCTTGATCGTCTGGGCGTGCCCCGCGACGCCTGGGATCTGGTCGTCTCATCGGGTGATGCGGCGCAATATGCGATGGTCAGCGGGGCGGTGGGCCGCAAGGTCTGGCATCTTGGCCCCGAAAAGGACGAAGGATTCTTTCTGGACCTGCCGGCAGAGCTGGCCGACGCGCCGCCGATCATCCGCGTCCCCCTTGAGGAAGCTGAAGGCATCATCTGCACCGGGCCATTCGATGATCAAACCGAGACGCCCGAAGATTACCGCGCACGGTTCTTGCTGGCCAAGACCAAGGGCCTGAAGATGCTTTGCGCCAATCCCGATATTGTGGTGGATCTGGGCGAAAAGCGCATCTATTGCGCCGGCGCTTTGGCGGGGCTTTATCAAGATATGGGCGGCGAGAGCCTTTATTACGGCAAGCCACATCCGCCGATCTATGATCTTGCGCGCCAGCGGTTGGCCGATCTGGTCAGTGGCCCGGTCGATAACAGCGCCATCCTGGCGGTTGGCGACGGGATTGGCACCGATATTCAGGGCGGCATGGGCGAAGGCATTGACACGATCTTCGTCACCGGTGGGCTTATGGCCAGCAACTTCGGCCAGGACGCCGAAAACCCCGACCAAGCGCGGCTGAACGACTGGCTGACCCAACAGCAGATGTCCCCGACCTATTCCATCGGCCGCCTGCGCTGATCATGGCGACTTCGCAACAATGTTGCGAATTTAGCGAAAATTCCGGTAATAAATTACCTGACCGTTGCGCGAAGCTTTCAAGACAGTTATGCTGCACTGCAACATAAACTGGGATTCGCAATGATGCTTGATAATCAGCCACGCGGCACGATCTGTATCGAAGATCTTGAAATCGGCATGACCCGCTATCTGCAAAAGCAGATAACCGACCGGGATATCGAACTTTTTGCCGAGGTCTCAACCGACCGCAACCCAGTGCATCTTGACGAAGACTATGCGCAAAACACGATTTTCGAGGGCCGTATTGCGCATGGCATGCTGACCGCCGGGTTGATTTCGGCGGTTATCGGCGAACAGCTTCCGGGCCACGGCACAGTCTATCTGGGTCAGTCCCTGAAATTCATGGCCCCGGTGCGGCCCGGTGACACGGTTTATGCCGAGGTCAAGGTGATGGCGATTGACCATGCCAAACGCCGGGTGACCCTTGAAACCCATTGCGCAGTGGGCGATACGGTTGTGCTTAAGGGTGAAGCGCTGGTTCTGGCGCCAAGCCGCAAGTTCGACTGATCAGGCGGGCGCTTCCGCCGCATGAGGGCAGATGCGCACGCATAATCACTGGACCGGGCTGAAGCTTGCCGACCAAGGTGCATCCGTCGCGATGGGTAATTTCGACGGCGTCCATCTTGGCCATCAAGCGGTGATAGATCTTGCAAGGGGCAACAATGCGCCCCTTGGCGTCGTGACCTTTGAACCCCACCCCCGGCAGTTCTTCGCGCCCAGCGCCCCGCCCTTTCGCCTGATGAATGCGGGCGCGCGGGCGCATCGGCTTGAAAAGCTTGGCATCGATCAGCTTTACGCATTGCCCTTTGATACCGCGCTTTCGGGAATGGAGGCCGAGGCTTTCGTGACCGAAGTTC
Organism: Albidovulum sp.; assembly: GCA_049680345.1. Lineage (GTDB taxonomy): Bacteria > Pseudomonadota > Alphaproteobacteria > Rhodobacterales > Rhodobacteraceae > TMP-24. Next base: position 4,697 of record JBAUHP010000427.1, read on the forward strand.
TGGTTTCGGGGCTTGGTGTGTCGCATGTGACCGTCGGTGCCGATTTTTGCTTTGGCAAAGGCCGCAAGGGCGATGTTGAAACCTTGCTGCGGCTGGGGGCTGCGCATGGGTTTGGCGTGACCATCGCCGAGCTGGTCGGGCTGGACGGCACCGAGATATCCTCAACCGCGATCCGCAAGGCGCTGACCGAAGGCCGCCCGCGGGATGCCGCACAGATGCTGGGCCACTGGCACCGGATTGACGGCGAAGTCATCCACGGCGAAAAGCGTGGCCGTGATCTGGGTTACCCCACCGCGAATATGGAACTGGATGGCCTGCATCTGCCCAAGCTTGGTGTCTATGCGGTCAAGATTGATGTGCTGACCGGCGACCATATGGGCAGTTATGGCGGCGCGGCCAGCCTTGGGGTGCGCCCGATGTTTGGCACGAATAAACCCAATCTGGAAAGCTATCTTTTTGATTTCGACGGCGATCTATACGGCCAACAATTGTCCGTGGCCTTCATTGATTATTTGCGCCCCGAGATGAAATTTGACGGCCTGCCCGGATTGCTTGCCCAGATGAACGCCGATTGCGATCAGGCCCGCACAATATTGCAAACCCTATGAGCGCGCCGCCCGCAAAGCTGCGCGAAAACTTCTGGACCCTGCCGCTGGCGTCCCTGAACCCGACCGAATGGGAAGCGCTTTGCGATGGTTGCGGCAAATGCTGCCTTAACAAGCTTGAAGATGATGAAACCGGCGAGGTGTTCTGTACCCGCGTCGCATGCCGTTTGCTGGACGGCGAAAGCTGCCGTTGCGGGCAGTATGATACCCGCAAAAGCTTTGTGCCTGAATGCGTGGTTCTGACGCCGCAATCCTTGGCCAAGAACGCCTATTGGATGCCCTCGACCTGTGCTTACCGACTGCGCGCCGAGGGGCAGGCTTTGTATGACTGGCACCCGCTGATTTCGGGCGATCTTGCATCCGTGCATGAGGCAGGCATGTCGGTTCAGGGCTGGACGGTGCCCGAGTTCGAAGTGGACGAAGACGATTGGGAAGACCATATTATTGAGGATCTGTGATGGAATTCGCCTCTGACAACAGCTCTGGCGCTGCCCCCGAAATTCTGGCGGCAATGGCCACAGCCAATGCGGATTATGCGCCCTCATACGGGGCGGATCCGATCATGGATGGGGTGCGTGAGCGCATCCGCGCGGTTCTTGCAGCCCCCGAGGCGGCGGTTTATCTTGTCGCCACCGGGACTGCGGCCAATGCCTTGTCACTGGCGACATATTGCCCGCCCTGGGGGGCCGTCTATTGCCACCAAGCCGCACATGTTGAGGTGGATGAATGCGGCGCGCCTGAGTTTTTCATCGGCGGCGGCAAATTGGTGAAACTGCCCGGCGATCATGGCAAGATGACGCCCGATGGCCTGAGTGCCGCACTGGCGGCCACGCCGCAAGGCGATGTCCATGCGGTGCAGCGCGGCATGGTCACGCTGACCAACACGACCGAGGCCGGCACGGTTTATGCGACGGCGGAAATTGCGGCTTTGTGCGATGTTGCCAAGGCCCATAGCTTGCCGGTTCATCTTGATGGCGCGCGTTTCGCCAATGCGGTTGTGGCCCAAAATACCAGCCCCGCCGATATGAGCTGGCGCCCCGGCGTTGATATCATGTCTTTTGGCGGCACCAAGAACGGCTGCCTTGGGGTCGAGGCGGTTGTGATTTTCGACCCCGAAAAAGCGTGGGAGTTTGAGTTGCGCCGCAAACGTGGCGGGCATCTTTTCTCAAAACACCGGTATTTGTCGGCGCAGATGGCGGCCTATCTGCAAGACGATTTATGGCTGCGTCTGGCAGGGCACGCCAATCGGATGGCCAAAAGGCTGGCCGACGGCATATGCGCCCATCCGGACGGATCGCTGATGCATCCGCTTGAGGCGAATATGGTCTTTGCCTACCTGCCGCGCGCCTTGCACCGCAAGGCAATGGCGGCGGGGGCGCATTACTATATCTGGCCTTTCAATCAATCACTTGAGGGCAAAGATGACACGCCGCTGTCGGCGCGTCTGGTTTGTTCGTGGTCCACGACCGAAGATGATGTCGACAGCTTTTTGGACCTTATCCGTCGCGGCTGAGGTTCACGTCGATAAGGCCTGCCACCTGTGCTGGATGGGTCACGGGCAAGAGATGCCCCGCGCCCGGTACCTCTGCCAGACCCACATCGGGCAAGCGCGCGGCGATCACCTCGGCGATGCGCGGAATGATCGGCGGGCAAGCGGTGCCGATGATGATCATCACCGGCATCCCAAGCCCTTCAAGCCGGTCTTCGGCCAAGATGCCGAAATTATCATCGGCCAAAGCGGGCATCCCGGCTTCGATCAGATGGATACGGTCGGCCATATATTGGCGCGAGCGCTCATCAATTTCGGCCCATGGGGTTCCTGTGCCCCAGATCTCGGTGAATTTCTCGGTCGCCAGCATGCGTTGGTCTGCGGCCAAGGCGGCGCGGTATTGCGCCATTGCGAACTGGAAGGCGTCAAATTCATCGAAGCCGCGGGCGGCAGCGAACAAGACCGGCTCAATCAAGGTCAGGGTGCGGATCATCTCGGGCATTTCAAGTGCAATTTGCAGCGCCGCCACCGCGCCGCCGGAATGGCCGATAAGATCGACCGGGCCTTCGATAAAGCCTTTTGCCACACGCGCGCATAGGGCGGTGTAATCCTCGCCCCCATCCCAGTTGGCCGATTTTCCGTGGCCGGGCAGATCGAAGGCGGTCATGCTAAGCGGTTCTTCAAGATGCCCGAACATGCCCTTCCATGCGCCCAGATGCGCAAGCGAACAATGCAGCGCCACCGCCTTGCGCGCGCCGCTGCCAAAGCACTGCCAATGTGTGGCCTGCCGTGCCAAAATATCCTTTGCCATCAAAGCTTTCCTGCAAGATGAAGGTCAAGATCGTCCAAGCGGTCCTGCCCCCAGAACCGTTCATCATCACCGGTTATGTAAAAGGGCGCGCCAAAGACACCGCGCCC
>JBAUHP010000428.1:0-2819 GCA_049680345.1 Albidovulum sp.
TTTTTCTTGTTTTCGGGCTGGGGCAGTGGCGGCGGCGCGGCTGGCTTCATCATGGCACTGGTGGCGATTTTCTTGCCAATCGCGGTGATCGGGTTGACCGCTTTGGCGGCAAGAACCGCGCGCACCATGCGCCAAGAAGCGCAAGAGCTTCACCACGCCATTGACGCGCTGCGTCAGGCCTATGATCAACAAAATGCGCTTCAACATATGCCCGGCGGACAAAATTCGGCAGAGGCCAGCGGGCACCAGAACGGGGGGTCTGGCAAGGTTGCCACCTTCACGTCACGCCGCGATTATGAGGCCACGCAGCCTTCTGCCGATCGCAAGGCAGCCCTGGTGAACCCGTCGCAAGATAATGGCGATGAACAGCCAAGACTGGCACTTGGCACGCCGGCAGAAGAACTGACCGCCCCGATATCGGTTGGCGATTTCATCCGGGCCCTGAATTTTCCCGACAGCCCGGATGACAAGGACAGTATTCGCGCTTTGCGCCGCGCGCTTGATGATCGGTCATTGGCCAAGCTGATCCGGGCGGCGCAAGACGTGCTGACGCTTTTGGGGCAAGACGGTATCTATATGGATGACCTCAAGGCAGACCGCGCCAAGCCCGAGATCTGGCGGCGCTTTGCGACGGGCGAAAGAGGCAAGACCATTGCAGCATTGGGCGGGGTGCGCGATCGGTCCTGTCTGGCGCAGGCCGCAGGACGGATGCGCCATGACACCATCTTTCGCGACGCAGCACATCATTTCTTGCGACAGTTCGACAAGACAGTGGCGGATTTTGAAAAGAATGCCTCGGATCAAGACATCGTGGCCCTTGCCAACACCCGTACCGCACGCGCCTTCATGCTGCTTGGCCGCGTAACCGGCACTTTCGACTAAGCGGATTTCGCAAAGAGCCGTTCGTTCACGATCAAGCGCCGTTGCTCAATTGTTCAAGGTGCGGTTGTGCCAAGCTGGGCCGCCAGAACGCCCTGGTTATTATCGGAATCGCTGTCGGTGTGCTTGGTGGTCACGACCCCCGGCAATTCCGCAAAACTGCGCATGATCTTGTTGGGGAAGTAGGTGTTTTTCACATTCTCGAAGCCCGGAACACCGCGCAAGAGGCTGCTGATCGACCGGCCACAAAGCGCCTTGCCAACCGCGCCGTTGCTTTGCGCCCGCTGAATGACCATCTCGGCCACGGCGGCGCTGACCGGGACGCGCTGTTCGTAGACGTCGTACGTTTCGCGCGCATGATAATCGATGTAGAATTTCTTCATGCGCGGCGTGATGCCGTAAAACAGATCATTGCGCTCTGGCACTGTTGAATGATGCCAGGTGCCTGCGGGGTCAAACATGACCCGCTGGCTGCCATTGATCATCAGCCCCGAATGCGCGCCCTCTCCGCCCAGCCTTCGAACCACGGTAAAGAGGGTGATCGAGGGGCCTTCGTCGGAATGATAACGCGCCCGTGCCACTGCTTCATCGGGTGCCCAGACGGGTTCGGCGCAATTCGCCAGGAACAGGGGCACAATCAGACACAGCAGCAAACGGCGCATGGCATCACTTCCATTTAATCAGGTGGCCTCAGGCGTTGGTCAGCGCCATGAAGACCAGAATCGCTATCGATATGATGACGCCCCATTTCACAAAGCTAATGAAGCCCGCGAATGTTTGTTCGTGAACTTTGGTATTCATGCTGCCATGCTTGTGTTCGGCCATTTTCTTCTCCGCATCTGCTATTTTTGCCCATGTAGCTTATTCGTCCCGCCCTGTCACTGCCCGATAAGGGTCGCGCAAGGTGGCGCGACGACAGACCGCATCACTTTTTCGCCATATCGGCGGCAAGGCGAAAGCCAATGCGCCGGGGTTCTTCAATCTCCACGGCCTTGGGCATGGCGCGCAGCATGACGTTAAGTTGGTTGACATGCTGGACAAGCTGGGTGCGCGCGCCGCCTTCATCGCGGCCATAGAAGGTGACCACATCCGGGGCGAAATAACCGACCCCTTCGATCTGCAGCACACCGGCACCGCCGCCGGCAAAGCCCATGGCGACCTCATGTTTGTCGTCCAACTGCTCTTCAAAATTCTTGATATAAAGGATGACACGCTCATAGGCCCATTGCGCCGGGCTTTTGTCTTCGACGGCCTCGCCCGAAATATTGTCGGGCAAGGGCTGCATTTCTGCGGTTTGCTTGAACTCGTCGCAAGCGCGCGCCACACGGGCATGCGGCAAAACCGAGGCTTCCAGCGCCTCGGCGGAAGTCATAATCTCATCTGTCATTCTATGCGTCGCCACAACCATGTCCCATCATTGCGTTTCGTCCGGGTGATTTGCCCAGCATGCAACAGATGGTTCAAATGTGCCACTGCTTCAACCAGCGCCAACCCATATTCGGCCTCGCCCGGCACCCGCTTGAAAAGCGGCAAGAAGCATTCCGTGGCGCTGCGCGGGGTGGCAAGATGGTCCATCAGCCGCGCCAAAGCCTCGTGATGATTGGCGATCATCTGGCTCAGGCGAAACGGCAAGCCGGTGAACGGCAGCTTGTGGCCGGGAAGCACCAGCTGATCGGGCTGGGCATATGGCTGGAAGCGCTGGCAAGAGGCGATCCAATCGCCAACCGGATCCGCCATAGGCTCGGTCGCGTAGACCCCAAGATTGGGCGAGATAGACGCCAACAGCTGATCACCGCCAAGCACCAGATTGTCAGAAAGGCTCCAGAACGTCGCTTGTTCGGGGGCGTGGCCATCACCGATACGCACCTGCCAATCACGCCCACCCATGTGGATTGTGCTGCCTTCGGCCACGCGGGTGAAGCCAAGCGGCAGGGGGGCCA
>JBAUHP010000429.1:0-2365 GCA_049680345.1 Albidovulum sp.
AAGGAATTCGAGGCGCTGACCGTCGATTACTATACCCGCGATGACCCGTTGCTGATTGAATATATCTTACGCTCGATCTTGCCGCGGCGCGGCATCGTGGCGCGGCCCGAAGAGGTGCTTTTGACCATGGGTGCGCAAAATGCGCTGTGGCTATGCGCCCAGGTCTTGCTGACGCCAGACCGGTTGGCGGTACAAGAAAATCCGTCCTACCCCGGCTTGCGGGTCATCTTGAACCAGACGCATTGCCGCAACGCCTTTGTCGATGTCGATGCCGAGGGGCTACCCCCCGATGCCATCCCGAAAGACGCCGATGTGGTGTTCACCACCGCAAGCCATCATTGCCCCACCAATGCCACCATGCCCACCGCCAGACGCCGGGATCTGTTGGCGCGGGCGCGCGAGGATGATTTCGTTATCGTCGAGGACGATTATGAATTTGAGATGTCGTTCCTCAAACCCGCCTCGCCTTCGCTGAAGTCACTTGATGACGAAGGACGCGTGATCTATGCGGGGTCATTCTCAAAATCACTGTTTCCGGGGCTCAGGCTTGGCTATCTGGTTGGCTCTGAAAAGTTTATCCGCGAAGCGCGGGCATTGCGCGCGACGGTCTTGCGCCATCCGCCAGGCCACATTCAGCGCACCACCGCCTACTTTCTTGCCTTGGGGCATTACGATGCGCATCTGAACCGGATGAACCTGGCGTTCCGGCGGCGGCGTCTGGCCATGGATGAGGCCATCCGCAACCACGGGCTTAAGGTGGCAGGCCAAGGCGCCTTTGGCGGGTCAAGCCTGTGGATGGAAGCCCCCGAAGGCACGGATTGCGACGATCTCGCAATCCGGCTGCGATCCAAAGGCGTGTTGATCGAGCCGGGGCGGGTGTTCTTTGATCCACGCTCTGCACCGGGCAACTTTTACCGCCTGGGCTATTCGTCAATCCCGCACGGACGGATTGCCGAGGGCGTGGCACTGATCGCTGAGGTTTTGGCCGAATGATCAAGGCCAGGATGTTGCAATCATGCGCGCCAAATCCGACCGCCAACAATCCTCACGGCCACGTAAAAAGGATAGGTCTGCTAGGTGGATGGTGATCTGCATCCGGTCTTTTGATCCGCTGGCCAAAAACTGGACTTAGATTGACGTCACGACTGGCCCTAAGCGAGTTGCCATCAAGGCGTCTAAAAGGGGCGCAGCACTGCGCCAGAGATTGGCGATTGGCAACAATCAAGGAGATCCCCGATGAAGATGACCACTGAAGAAGCCTTTGTGAAAGTTCTGCAACGGCACGGTATTGAACATGCCTTTGGGATTATCGGATCGGCCATGATGCCAATTTCAGATATTTTCGGCGAAGCTGGCATCAACTTCTGGGATTGCGCCCATGAAGGATCGGGCGGGATGATGGCCGATGGCTATACCCGCGCCACCGGCAAGATGAGCATGATGATCGCCCAGAACGGGCCCGGCATCGCCAATTTCGTCACCGCCGTAAAAACCGCCTACTGGAATCACACCCCCGTGTTGCTGGTCACCCCGCAAGCCGCGAACAAGACCATCGGTCAGGGCGGTTTTCAGGAAATGGAACAGATGCGCATGTTCGCCGATTGCGTGGCTTACCAAGAAGAGGTGCGCGACCCCTCGCGTATCGCCGAAGTGCTGAACCGGGTGATCTTGCAAGCCAAGCGCGCCTCCGCACCTGCGCAGATCAACGTGCCGCGCGACTTCTGGACCCAAGTGATTGATATCGAACTGCCGCCCATCGTCGAATTTGAACGCCCCGCTGGCGGCGAAGAGGCTTTGCAGGCCGCGGCTGACCTTTTGTCTTCGGCAAAATTCCCGGTGATCTTGAACGGTGCGGGCGTGATTTTGGCCGGGGCCATCGACAACACCATCAAGCTGGCCGAGCGGCTGGATGCCCCGGTTTGCGTCGGCTACCAGCACAACGACGCCTTCCCGGGCTCGCATCCCTTGTTCGCAGGGCCCTTGGGCTACAACGGATCCAAGGCCGCGATGGAGCTGATCGCCAAGGCTGACGTGGTGCTAGCCCTTGGCACCCGCCTTAACCCCTTCTCGACCCTGCCCGGCTACGGGATGGATTACTGGCCCAAGGATGCGAAGATCATTCAGGTCGATATCAATTCCGACCGGATCGGCCTGACCAAGAAGGTCACCGTGGGTATCGTTGGTGATGCCAAGAAGGTCGCCACATCCATCCTGGCGAAACTGTCGGATGGTGCGGGTGACGCCGGCCGCGCAGATCGCAAGAACCTGATCTCGACCACGAAATCGACCTGGGCGCAGCAGTTGACGGCAATGGACCACGAGCAAGACGATCCGGGCACCACCTGGAATGAGCGCGCCCGCGCCG
>JBAUHP010000430.1:0-4334 GCA_049680345.1 Albidovulum sp.
TTTGACGTGGAACGCGAACAACAAACACTGGGACAGCTTGTCGGTGACGGCGGTACATTGCGCGACACCTTTCTTGGTCTAAGCTACGAAACCGGGATTCGCGATCCGATTGGATTTCGTGTCGACCTCTCATACGACGACAAGCAGTATTCAGGGGTCGTGAACCCGCTGATCTTCGACAATCGCACCGACATTGCCAAGGCTACGGTTTTCTTGCGCCCCAGCAAGGTGACAACCTTGTTCGCAAGCGCTGCGATTGATCATTACACCGCAACAGACTCAGTGCAGACAAGTCGTGACACGATCGATTATGCACTTGGCGTGACGCAAGATATCAACTCGGTTTTGGTTCTGGATGCCCAGATCGGTTATTCCGACGTTGAGACGACAACCTTGGGCGGGGTAACTGATCAGTCCGGTCTGGTCGGATCGGTTAGTCTGACCAAAACCTTGACCAATGGCACGGTTTTCGGAACGCTCGGTTCGACACGCAACCAAAATGGCAAGCGCGTCGATCTGTCCTTTGGTCGTGCGCTCGTGCTGCGCAATGGCAACCTGTCGGCCGCTATCGGCCTGACCAAAGGCGATACCGGTTCAACCAACACGACCGCAGCTTTGTCCTACACGCATCAACTTTTGCGTGACGATCTTCGTGTATCGGTCAATCGCAGCGCTTCAACCAATGGCCTGAACCAAGACATCCTCGATACCCGAATTGGTCTTGGCTATGGCCATCTGATCGACAATGTCTCTCGTCTTGATCTGACATTCGATTGGGGGCGCACCGAGGATACCGGTTCAACCGGGGCAAATACGATTGATCTGTTCGATCTGAGTGCCGTGTACACACGCAGCATCACACCCGATTGGAACCTTTCGGGCGGTGTGACATTGCGCAAGCAGGAAGAAACCGGCAGACAAACTGCAGATTCGACATCGCTTTTCGTCACACTTGGCCGAAATTTCAGCTTCCGGCCCTGACAGAGCCTCAATTGGCGTTCACATAAAGACGCGCCTGGGCAGTTTGCCACGGCGCGTTTCACGTTTTGGTCGCGTGCCTGCGGGGTTTCCGCTAAGACTGGGTGCGCAAACAGTTAGGTAATGTGCGAATAAGCCATGACGAATAGCCCAGACATTCCCTCCAATTCAACACCTACTGCTGCGCCCGCGCGTTTGAATTTCTTCGGGCTTGGGCTGTTCGCAACGCTTTTGTTGGGCTCTATCCCGGTTTTCTGGATCGGTTTTGTGTCCTTGGCCAAGGCTTGGGGAACCGCCGAATACAGCCACGGGCCGTTGATTCCGGCGATCTCGCTTTACCTGTTCTTGCGCGAGCTTCGCAAATCACCGGTTCCCGAACCAACAATCCGTGACGGCTGGCCCGGCCTTGTGCTGATTGTGCTGTCGCTTGCGCTGGCGGTGCTGGGCAATCTGATGCGGATCCCCGACATAGTGACCTATGCCTTTATTTTCTGGGTCAGCGGCGTGGTCTTGGCGATTTTTGGCTGGCGGCGCGGCAAGAAACATCAATTGCCGGTGTTCCATCTTGTCTTCATGCTGCCCTTGCCGCAGATCCTTTACTGGAAACTCACGATCCTGTTGCAGTGGATTTCATCTGCACTTGGCGTCTGGCTTGTGAGCCTTGCCGGCGTGGCAGTCTATCTGGAAGGCAATGTGATCGACCTTGGGGTCTACAAGCTGCAGGTGGCGGAGGCCTGTTCAGGGCTGCGCTACTTGTTCCCCATTCTCAGCTTTTCATATCTCTTTTCGATTCTCTATCGTGGCCCGATCTGGCACAAGGCCGTGCTGCTTTTGGCGGCGGCACCACTGACTGTGGTGATGAATTCCTTCCGAATTGGTGTGATCGGTATTTTGGTTGACCGCTACGGCATTGCCCATGCCGAAGGGTTCTTGCACTTCTTTGAGGGCTGGGTGGTGTTCTTGCTTTGCATCGGGGTTTTGTTCTTGATGGCAATTTTCTTGCAGCGCTTCGCCCCGAACCCGATGCCACTGGCCGATGCGATCGACCTTGATTTTGAAGGTTTCGGCGGCATCTTCGCGCGTATCGGCTCCATCCGCGGCAGTGTGTTTTTGGGCCTGGCAGCGGCGATTACCTTGGCCTTTTCAGTGATTTGGCATTTCACCCCCGCACCAGAGGCACTGGCGCTGGAACGTGATCCATTGGCGCTTTACCCGGCCCAGATTGAGAATTGGACGGGCGTCACATCCCGGCTAGAACCAGAGATTGAGGTGGTTCTTGCGGCGGATGACTATGTGAATGCCGTCTACGGATCGCCAAACGAAGCTGATGTCGTGGCCCTTTTCGTGGCCTTTTACGACAAACAGACCGAAGGGCAGGGCATCCACTCACCGGAAGTCTGCCTGCCATCGGGCGGCTGGGAGGTTTTCAGCCTCGGAGAGGTTCCGGTTGATATGACGGCGCAAGGTTACGGTACCTTTGATGTGAACCGGGCTATCATTGAAAAGGGCCTGTCGCGCCAACTGGTTTATTATTGGTTCGAAGGTCGCGGCAAGCGCGAGTCTAACGATTTCCGCGCCAAGTTAAGCGTTCTGACCGACAGCCTGACCATTGGGCGGACTGATGGCGCCTTGGTGCGCTACGTCACGCCGATTGGCCCGGATGAGCCTGAAGCGGATGCCGATGCGCGACTATTGCGGTTCATGGCCCTAAGCCTGAAACCCCTGCCAAGGTTCGTGCCATTTTGAACGCCGATGATCCGATCAAGAAGACTGCGCCCGATAAGCCTGTCGGCAAACTGATCCTTGCTCAAAACCTCAAAAGCGTCTCATGGGCGGTTTGGTTGATTTTCGGGCTTTGCCTGCTGCCAGAGGTCTATTTCGTAGGGGCAGAGCATGGTGTTTGGGGAAACCCCAAGGCCCGCCAAACAGCCCTGTATGGGCTGGCGTTTTGGGCCGGTCTATTGGGGAACTGGCAGCCAAACTATGCGGGCCAACCCTACCTTATGTTTTTGACCTACGGGTTCTTGCACGGCGGGCTTACACATTTCGCTGTCAACATGGTGACGTTGTTTTCCCTCGGGGCGCCAGTGGCCGCCGTTTTGAGGGGAGGGTGGTTTTTGGCGGCTTATGGGGTGTTACTGGTTGCAGGGGCCGCAGGTTTTGCGGCTTTCCCCGAAGCGGCAGCACCCATGGTCGGTGCATCAGGCGCCTTGTTTGGCCTTGCGGGCATCGTCTTGGCTTGGAACATGCAAGACCGCCGGTCGCGAGGGCAAAGCCTGTTGCCGGTGTTGCGCAGCGTGGCGTTGCTGGTCGGACTTAATGTGGTGTTGTGGTGGGCCATGCACGGGCAACTGGCCTGGCAGACCCATCTGGGCGGTTTTGTGGGGGGGTGGGTCTTGGCGGTCTTGTGTCCGGTTTCGCGTTTTACCGACCCATCTTAGCGAAAATCCGCTCGTAGGCTGCCAAAAGATTTGGCACCGAATGTGCCCAGCTCAGCTTATCCAGCACCCGTGCACGGCCAATCTTGCCCATACTGGCCCGCGTTTCGGGCTGATCAATCAACGCGGCAATCTTGACCGCAAAGTCCTTCGGATCATTGGCCGCCGCATAGACCGAGGCATCTTCGGCAGAGGCACGGCCCTCTTTCAGGTCAAACTGCACTACCGGCTTTTCCAAGGTCATATATTCCATGACCTTGTTCATGGTGGATATGTCATTCATCGCGTTCTTGGGGTCGGGGCTGACGCCAATATCGCAGCTGTTAAGCGCGCGCAAAAGATCTTCGCCGTAAAGTGCGCCGGTGAAGGTGAAATGCGCAGATAGCCCGCGTGCGACAACGTCGGCCTCAACCGTTGGTACTTCTGGCCCGAAGCCCACGATCAAGAAATGCACATCCGCGCGCCCCAGATCGCGGATCAGGTGATCGGCGGCCGCGACCAGCAGATCCATACCTTCTTGTTGGCCGATCACGCCGACATAGCCTAAAACCGTTGCTGCGCCTTTGCGCATCTCAGGGTCCGCCGGGCGAATTTCAAATTTTTCGATCTTCGGGGCAGAGCGTACAATAAACACATCTTCCGCATCCATCTTGCCGCGCCTCAGCGCGATGTCGCGAAAGCTTTGGTTGGTGGCAATTGACACGGATGCGGTGGCAAAGGTCATACGTTCCCAGACCAGCATGATCTTGTACAAAAGCCCCTTGGTGCCAAACTTGGCCTCGAAAAGCTCTGGGCAGACATCGTGGTGGTCAAAAAGATAACGCACCCCGCGCAGCCGATACCAAAGCGCAAGCAAGAAGATCAGGTCAGGCGGATTACAGCCCTGAATAACGTCAAAGCCACGCTCGCGCCGGACCT
>JBAUHP010000431.1:0-4738 GCA_049680345.1 Albidovulum sp.
TCGGCGCGCAGGCGCAAGAAGTGGAAAAGGTTGTGCAGATCGACCTTCCAGTACCACTGGGTATAGACATTGGCGGGCAGGTTCATGCGGGCCAGTTCGCGCGCCAGCCCCTGTTGGCCGTCCTGAGAAAGCATCGCCTCGTAGTGATCATAGCTGCGGGTGGCATCATCGCGCAGCATATCCAGAACCCGCTGCGCCTCTGCGCCTTCCAGCATCGCGCCCCGGCCCTGGTTGTTGACCGTCGATTGGGCGGCAAGCTGGCCTGCCTCGGGGATGTAGAATTCGCGGTCAAGGATCGAATAGCGGGCGGAATATTCGTTGACGTTGGCGGTGCGGTGGCGAATCCACTGGCGGGCCACGAAGACCGGCAGTTTGACGTGGAATTTGACTTCGCACATCTCGAACGGGGTCGAATGCCAGTGGCGCATCAGATAGCGGATCAGGCCTTCGTCATTTTGCACCGCCTTGGTGCCGCGCCCGTAAGACACACGGGCGGCCTGGGTGATGGCGCCGTCATCGCCCATATAGTCGATGACCCGGACAAGGCCGTGGTCCAGCACCGGATGGGCTTTGTAAAGATGCGCCTCCATCCCCTCGGAGACGGCACGCAGGGTCTGGCGCGGATGGCTGCGTGCATCTTCGATTTCGGCAAGCTGTTCGGGGGTCAGGGTCATTTGTGGCTCCTCGGGTCGAATCGCTGACCACTATATATTGGCGATCACACTCTTGTAACCACGACAGGATGTGATTTTATAGATCCGACAGGCCTGATAAGCTCGGCTTCAGGAAATAGGGGTTTTGAAATGGCGTTACGCTATCTGCATGTGATGGTCCGGGTGGCGGATCTGGAGGCCTCGATGGCTTTTTACCGGCTTTTGGGGCTCGAAGAGATCCGGCGTTATGAAAGTGAAGCGGGGCGTTTCACGCTGGTCTATCTTGCCGCACCCGGCCAACCCGACACACCGTTGGAGCTGACCTATAACTGGGATGGCGATGACGGATTGCCCGCCGACAGCCGGCATTTCGGGCATCTGGCCTATGAGGTGGATGATATTTACGCCACCTGTGCGCATCTCGCGGCCAACGGCGTGGTTATCAACCGGCCGCCGCGCGATGGGCATATGGCCTTTGTGCGGTCGCCAGACAATATCTCGATCGAGCTGTTGCAAAAGGGTCCGTCGCTGGCCCCGCAAGAGCCATGGGCAAGCATGGCCAATACCGGACATTGGTAGGCCAGAATCTGGGTAGGCCAGAATCTGGGCAGGCCAGAACCTTGATAGGCCAGAACCTCGGTAGGTTGGGGCATTGGTAAGCGCCTTTGCCAGGTGACATTGGCGCCAATGCCGCCACCGGCATAGGTGGCAGGCAGGGCCGGCCTATCGCGTTTCGACTTTGACCCGCAATCACCTGACGCTGCCTGAAATCAAAGATCCGGGCGCGTCAGATGATGCGTGATGCTTCAAAGTAGTGTCGAAACGCCTTAATAAATGTAGCGTATCTGATCGGCCCAGAAGCGTTCCATCCGCTTGAACATTCCGTTCATCTCACTCAGCCCGGTAAGCCCGATCAACCCGCGCTGATCCATACTTTCGGCCTGGCGGCGGAACAGATCGCCGACCTGATTGCGCACCAGATTGCCCTTTTCGGTCAGCCTGACACGCACCGAGCGGCGATCAAGTTCGCTGCGCTCATGGTGCATATAGCCCATCTCAACCAGTTTCTTGAGGTTGTAGCTGACATTTGAGCCCTGGTAATAACCGCGGGTCTTCAATTCCCCCGCCGTCACCTCATTGGCGCCGATGTTGAACAGCAACAAGGCCTGAACGGCGTTGATCTCCAGCTGGCCGAGGCGTTCGAATTCATCCTTGATCACATCCAGCAACAACCGGTGCAGACGTTCGACCAGCCCCAACATATCAAGATAATCCGACAGATACCCCGCCTGAGGGGCTTCACTAAGCGGCGCGTGCATGGTCATGATCATTCTCCGTAAATCACTGCTTGAACGCAGGTTCGCCGGAAAAACCAAAATTTCAGTTAAAAGCCGCGGGTATTTTGCAAAGAGAATGCGGTGACCTTCGCCAAAAGGTCAGAATAATGCGCGGGCCGCGCGGCGGCCCCGGTGATCCAGGGATAAATATCTTGATCATTCTCAAGCAGTAACGCGTCAAAAAGATCAAGATCCGCCTTATCCATGCGCGCCAGATGGGCATCCGCATAGGGCCCAAGGATCAGGTCCATTTCCTTCATCCCCCGCCGCCAGCTGCGCATGGCCATGCGTTTGAGCCGGGCGGCGGCGTCTTCTTTTGTCATTCAGCGGTCGCCAAAGCGTTGCGCAGCCGCTTTTCGATCAGGCCAATGCGGGTGCTTGCCGCACTCATCTGCCCGCGCAATTCGCGCAATTCCGCCAAAAGACCGCTGATCGGGCTGGGGGCCGCATCCGCAGGTGCAATCGCGGGCCCATCGACCCCCTCGCCTTCCCCCGTCAACAGCCAGCGCAAGGACACCCCCAAGAGGCCCGCCAGCATCTGCACACGATTTGCGCGCGGCTCTGACGCATCAGCCTCCCATTGGCTGATGGTTTTGGCCCGAACCCCCAACCGGCGGGCCAGATCGTTTTGGCTCATGCCTTGCTGCTCACGCGCAGCTGCAAGACGGTCACCCAGGGTTGCGGTTTCATCACTATACCACCCGGAAGTAGAATCACCTTGCATATCTTGCTCCTTCGTCGTGCTTGATTGCCGTTTGCGCGCACCCTATGACATAAAGCCGAAAGTTTCAAACCGGAGTCCCCGAAAATGGCCTTTTTGTCCGACACGCTTGGGCGCGTCAAACCTTCACCGACGATCGCCGTATCCACCAAGGCGCAAGAATTGAAGGCCGCCGGAAAAGACGTGATCGGTCTTGGCGCCGGCGAACCGGACTTCGACACACCGCAAAACATCAAGGATGCCGCGATCCGCGCGATTGGCGAAGGCCGCACCAAATATACCGCCGTTGACGGCATCCCAGAGCTGAAGAAGGCCATCTGCGCCAAGTTCAAGCGCGAGAATGGTCTGGACTACACGCCGCAGCAGGTTTCGGTCGGCACCGGCGGCAAGCAAACGCTTTACAATGCGCTGATGGCCACGCTGAACAAGGGCGATGAGGTGATCATCCCTGCACCCTATTGGGTCAGCTATCCCGATATGGTCTTGCTGGCGGGCGGCACCCCGGTGGCCGTGGAATGCGGCATCGACAGCAATTTCAAACTGACGCCCGCGCAGCTGGAAGCCGCAATCACCCCCCAGACCAAATGGTTCATCTTCAACTCGCCCTCAAACCCCACCGGGGCGGGCTACAGCCGGGCCGAGCTTAAGGGGCTGACCGATGTGCTGATGCGCCATCCGCATGTCTGGATCATGTCGGATGACATGTACGAACATCTGGTCTTTGACGATTTCGAATTTGTCAGCCCCGCCCAGATCGAACCGGGGCTTTATGACCGCACGCTGACCTGCAACGGCGTGTCCAAGGCCTATGCGATGACCGGCTGGCGGATCGGCTATGCCGCAGGCCCGGTGGCGCTGATCAAGGCGATGCAAACGATCCAGTCGCAATCCACCTCGAACCCCTGCTCAATCGCACAATATGCGGCCCTTGAGGCCTTGAATGGCCCGCAGGACTTTTTGGCAGGCAATCGCAAAACCTTCCAGCGCCGCCGCGATCTTGTGGTCTCGATGCTGAACCAGACCAAGGGTGTTACCTGCCCGCGCCCCGAAGGTGCGTTTTACGTCTATCCCGATATTTCCGGCTGCATCGGCAAAACCTCGGCCGCTGGCACCTTGATCAAGGATGATGAAACCTTCGCAACCGCGCTCTTGGAAGAAACCGGTGTGGCCGTGGTGTTCGGCGCGGCCTTCGGGCTTTCCCCAAACTTTCGGGTAAGCTACGCTACGTCAGATGCCGCTTTGGAAGAGGCCTGCAGCCGCATCCAACGATTTTGTGCTGCACTAAGTTAAAGGGTGAAAAGTTTGGGTGATCTGCCAGAGTATTATTTTCGAATACGCGAGAATGGCGCAGTGGTCTTTCGCGTTGAAACCGAAAACCATCAGCGCCGGATCGAAATGGACCAGATCGCCGTGGTCAATATCCGCAACGGCGAGGTCAAGCCCCACGGCGACAAAGTGCTTGGCCCCAAGGATATCGATGCGATCGACGCATGGATGGCCGCACGCACACAGATGCTGGCGCGGCGCGATATTGACGACATCCACCGCACGGTGGATCACCTGAACCTCACGACGCAATGGGCGCAAAGCAAGGCCTCTGTCGCGGATCTTGAAGAGGTCACCGATGCGCTCTTGCTGGCCATGCATGATCTGCGCGGCGTCCTGGCGCGCAAGAAAGCAGACCGGCTAACTGCCGCCCCGCAAAATGCGGCGGCGCCTGTTGAGGGCGACTAAAGCGTTTCGACTTTACTTTGAAGCATTATGTATCACCTAACACGTTGAAATCTTTGATTTCAGGCAGTGTTAGGTGATTCAGGTTAAAGTCGAAACGCTATAGGCCAGCGTCGGCACATGGGGCCGTCAAGTGCCGCGTCCCAAAAGATCGCGCGCAATGCGCTCGAATATGGCGCAGCCCACCGGGATCAGATCATCGGGAAAGTCGTAATCGGGGTTATGCAGGGCCGCATAATCCTCGCCGGGGCCAAGGCATAGCATCGCGGCCTTCGCCCCTTGGCCAAAGACGCCGA
>JBAUHP010000432.1:0-5960 GCA_049680345.1 Albidovulum sp.
ACCGCGGTCATGTCGTCTTGATCGGGTCGCTTGCCGGGTATCGCGGGTTGCCGGGGGCAATCGGCTACGGGGCCAGCAAGGCCGCACTGATGCACCTGGCCGAAAACCTTTATGCCGAGACGCGCAACACCGGTGTTGTGGTCCAGCTTGCCAATCCGGGCTTTATCCGCACCCGCCTGACCGACAAGAACGCCTTCGCGATGCCGATGATCATGTCACCCGAACAGGCCGCCGCTCGGGTCATGAAACATATGCAAAGCGCGAATTTCCGATGCGACTTTCCGCGCCCGTTTTCCTGGCTTTTCAAAGTCGGGCGATTTCTGCCTTCTTGGGTGTTTTACCGCATGATAGGGTCGAAATAGCGCCCAGCGGCGCGTCAACCATCCGGGGCACAGCCATGAAAATTCAAAAGCTTGAGACGTTCACCAACGAATATGTGGGTTTTGTGCGCGCGACCACCGATAGCGGCGCGCAAGGGTGGGGGCAGGTTTCAACCTATAATGCCGATCTGACATGCGACATTTTTCACCGCCAGATAGCACCCCATGCCCTGGGCCGAGATGCGCTGGATTTCGCAGATACATTGGCCCTTATCGGCGAGCGGGAACATAAGTATCCGGGCAGCTATCTGCGCCGGGCAATGGCCGGGCTGGATACCGCCTTATGGGATCTGCGCGGCAAGTATGAGGGCAAGCCCGTGGTCAGCCTTTTGGGCGGCACACCGGGGCCAATACGCGCCTATGCCAGTTCAATGAAGCGCGACATTACCCCCGAAGACGAGGCGGCGCGGTTCATGCGCTTGCGCGATGAGAAGGGCTTTACCGCCTTCAAATGGCGCGTCGGGGCCGAATGCGGGCGTGATCAAGACGAATGGCCGGGCCGGACCGAAGCCGTGGTGCCGGTGGTGTCGCGCGCTTTGGGCGACGGCATTGACAAGCTGGTCGATGCCAACTCGTGCTATTCGCCCAAACGCGCGATTGCGGTGGGAAAATTGTTGCAAGACAACGGTATCGGCCATTTCGAAGAACCCTGCCCCTATTGGGAGCAAGAGCAAACCAAAGAGGTGACCGACGCGCTTGAGATCGACGTGACCGGCGGCGAACAAGATTGCGAATTTACCACTTGGCGCACGATGATCAAGATGGGCGCGGTCAATATTGTGCAACCCGATGTGATGTATATGGGCGGCATTCACCGCACGCTGGAAGTGGCGCGCATGGCCGCCGAGGCGGGCTTGCCCTGCACGCCCCATACCGCCAATCTGTCACTGGTGACGATGTGCACGATGCATCTTCTGAAGGCGCTGCCGAATGCGGGAAAATACCTCGAATTCTCGATCGAGGGCGCGGATTACTATCCTTGGCAACAAGAGCTGTTCCTTGGTGATCCCTACCGGATAGACGCGGGTTGCGCGGTGGTGCCCGATGCGCCGGGCTGGGGGGTAGAGATCAACCCCACTTGGCTTGACCGCGCCACCTACCGGATCAGCGAAATGGCGGGCTGAGGCCGTTTTGCCAAGGCCCGCTCGCCGATTCGTCAGTTGACGTGGCGCGCCCTTCGGGTGGACAAGGGTTAAGGCTTGGGTAAAGCCCGAAGGACCAAAGACAAAATGCGATTCAGATCCGTCATCACTGTGCTTTTCGCCCTTGGCGTGATCGCTTATGCGATGCGCCACAGCCTGGCAACCTATCTGCCGCCCCAGTTTGCGGTTTTGCTGGAAGCCGGGGTGGCGGCGCCAGATACGGGCCAAAAACCATCGCGCAGCAGGCAGCCATCCTTGGTAGTTGTCGCTGTGGCCGAGGACGGGGTGTTGCCGGTGCAGCGTGCCACGATTGGCCGCATCGTGCCGGTGGACCAGACCGCCGTCAGCCCGCTTAGCGCCGGGATCGTGACCGAGATTGCGGTGCAAGATGGTGCGCGCGTCAAGAAGGGCGATCTTCTGGTCCGGCTTGATGACCAGACAGCCCGCGCGACGCTGGAAAAAAGTCTGGCAGAGATTACCAAGAATCAAGCGGTGCTGGACGATGCCAAGCGCACGTTGGACCGGATCGAAAAGCTTGTCGCCTCGGGTGTCAACTCGGCACAGGCCGGGGATGATCAGCGTGCCGCCGTGCGCAGCGCCGAGGCAACTTTAGGGGCCGCTCGGGCCCAATATGCGATTGATCAAGTCGCCCTGTCGCGCGCCGAGATCAAAGCGCCCTTCGACGGGCAGCTTGGGGCGGTGACGGTGTCGGTCGGGGCCTATATCGCCCCGGGAACCGGCGTGGTTTCCATCACCCGAATGAAGCCGGTCTATGCCGAGTTTGCCTTGCCGGAATCCGATGTGGCGCTGGCCCGGCGCGCCTTCGCGGCAGGCACGCTGACGGCAACCTTGCGCCCTATATCGGCGCCAGACAGCACAGAGGTCTCTGTGGCCGAAGGGCCGGTGGTGTTTATTGATAATCTGGTCGATCCGGCCACCGCGACCTTCACCATGCGCGCCCAGCTTGAAAATGATGCCGAGGCCTTCTTGCCCGGCCAATCGGTTGATGTGAAACTTACCGCCGGAACAAGCGTCAGCGCTGTGCTGGTCCCCAGCGTGGCCGTGGCCGAACGAGATAGCGGGCCGGTAGTTTTTGTGGTGGGGACAGATGACAAGGTATCGCTGCGCCCGGTCAGCGTTTTGCTGACCACCGGGCAGGTGACCGCGCTGGCGTCTGGGTTAACGGCTGGCGAACAGGTAGTGATTGAAGGCCAGCTTAATCTTGAACAGGGCAGTCAGGTGCGGCTGGCGCCTGATGGCGCGCCGGAAGCTGCGGCGACCTACCCGGATGCAAAGGCCTCGGGCGGATGAACCCTTCGGCGCTGTTCATTCGTCGCCCGGTGGCGACGATCCTTCTGGCCATTGGTACGATTCTGGCCGGGATGGCGGCTTATTTCGAATTGCCGGTTGCGGCCCTACCAAGCGCCGATTTCCCGACAATCAGCGTATCGGCGCAGATGGTCGGCGCGTCCCCCGATACAATGGCAAGCTCTGTCGCCACACCGCTTATCAAACAGTTTGAGACGATCGGCGGCATCGACACGATCGACGCGTCCTCGTCGCTGGGGCGCAGCTGGATCACGCTTCAGTTTGATCTGTCGCGCGATATTGATGCCGCCGCCGCCGATGTACAGGCCGCCATTGCGCGCGCGCAACGATCTTTGCCGCGCAACATGACCTCATTGCCAAGTTACAGCAAATCCAACCCGGCCGGTTCGCCTGTCATCTATCTGGCGCTGACTGGCGATGGCTTGCCGCTGACGGTTATGGATGATGTCGCCCAAAACATCCTGTCGCCGGCGCTTTCGACCATCAGTGGTGTGGCCCAGGCGCAGGTCTTTGGATCCAAGACATATGCCTTGCGGGTAGAGGTTGACCCGCGAAAACTTTCCAGCCGGGGGCTGACGCTCAGGGATGTCACCTCGGCCTTGTCAGATGCGAATGACCAAACACCGCTTGGCTCTATCGCAGATGATCAGCAGTCGCTGTCGCTTGATATGCCGTCACAACGCACCAATGCGGCAGAGTTTCGTAGCCTGATCATCGCCCAAGAGGCCGGGCGCTTTGTGCGTCTGCATGATGTGGCACGCGTCGTCGACAGTGTGCAAAACCCCAATCAGGCTGGCTGGTTTGATGGCAAACCCTCGATCATCATGGCGGTCTTGCGCCAGCCAGATGCCAATACCGTCGCGGTGGTTGATGCGATCCGCGCCCGTCTGCCGCTACTGCAAGAAAGCCTGCCTGCGGGCATGCGGATCGAAACGCTCAGCGATGCGGCCGAACCGATCCGTGCTGCGGTCGCGGATGTACAAGCCACGATGGCCTTGACCATTGGTCTGGTGATATTGGTGATCTATCTGTTCTTGGGGCGGGTGATGCCCACGCTTATCCCGTCGCTAGCGGTGCCCTTATCGCTGATCGCAGCCTTTGGCGGCATGTATGTCTTGGGCCTGTCGATAGACAATATATCGCTTTTGGCGCTGACGCTGGCGGTTGGGCTGGTGGTCGACGATGCCATTGTCATGCTGGAAAATATCATGCGCCATATCGAGGCCGGCGTACCGCCGTTTGAGGCGGCCCTGAAGGGCAGCCGCGAGGTGACAGGAACGATTATTTCCATGACACTTTCGCTGGTGGCTGTGTTCTTGCCGATCTTGTTGATGGGTGGTGTCGTTGGCCGCGTCTTGAACGAATTCGGCCTTGTGGTGGCACTGGCAATCATGGCGTCAATGGTGGTGTCGCTGACTGTGACTCCAATGTTGGCTGCGCGGCTTGCACCTACCGAAGCTGGTCATGAGGCCAAACCAAGCATGGCGCAGGGCATCACGAACATCTACGGGCGCGCGGTGGGGTGGTGCCTTGGACATCGCTTGTTGGTGATGCTGGTCTTCGTGACGTCCTTCGCCGGGTCCGGATGGCTTTATACGACTTTGCCGCAAAGCTTCTTTCCAACCGAAGATACCGGGTCCATCGCTATATCCGTGCGTGCGCGTCAAGACATCTCTTACCCCGCGATGCGCAAATTACACGTTCAGGTGGCGGACATCGTGGCCGCTGATCCATCAATGGCGCATACGGCGTCATTCGTGGGCGGTGGCGCGGCCAATTCCGGCTTTGTGCGCGCCCAGCTTATCGCGCGTGAGGATCGCCCCTCTATGGATGAGGTGCTGGCAAGCCTGCGCAAATCCTTGTCCGGGGTGGCGGGGGTTCAGGTATCGTTGAACCCGCAGCAAAGCCTGCGCTTTGGCGGGCGCAGCACCCAAAGCCAGTATCAGGTTGTGCTGCAATCGATTAACGCCGCCGAGGCGCGCCAATGGTCCGAAACCCTTGCCGATGCGATGCGCGCCCATACCGATACCTTTGTCGAGGTTGCGTCAGATCTGGAAAACGGCGCTTTGCAAGCGCAGATCATCGTCGATAATGACCGCGCCGCCAGCCTAGGCATTTCCACCGCCGATCTGCGCGAAGCCCTAAGCGTTGGTTTTGGTGACTTTGCCGCGACTCAGATCCAGTCAACCAGCAGCAGCTATGATGTGATCGTCGAATATGACACCGAATTTGGCTGGACCGATCAAGCCCTGGGCGACATCCGTATCGAGGGTAACGACGGCGCGCTTGTGCCTCTTTCCAGCTTTGCGCGCGTGACCCGCGCATCGGGACCAATCACTGTCAACCAGGCGGGGCAGCTTGCTGCGATTACCCTTTCGTTCAACCTGCCCGAAGGCGTGGCCCTAGGCGATGCCACGGCACGCATTGATGCCTTGAAGGCCGAGATTGGTCTGCCAAACTCGGTTCTGACCCGCTACGCCGGTGCCGCCCAGATCTTCAAGGAAGCCACCGATAATACCAACCTGCTGATCGGGGCGGCGGTACTGACCATCTATCTGGTCTTGGGCGTGCTGTATGAAAGTTTCATCCATCCACTCACCATCCTGTCGGGCCTGCCTTCGGCAGCTTTGGGGGCCCTGGCGGCACTCAAGTATTACGGGTTTGACCTGTCGATCATCGCGCTTATCGGGCTCTTGATGCTGATAGGGATCGTCAAGAAAAATGCCATCATGATGATCGACGTGGCGTTGGTCTTAACCCGCGAGGAAGGCCGCAACGCGTCCGAGGCAATTCACATAGCCGCTGTCCGCCGCTTCCGCCCGATCATGATGACGACATTTTGCGCCCTTCTGGCTGCAGTTCCCATTGCCCTTGGCACCGGCGTCAGCTCCGAGCTGCGTCAGCCCCTGGGTGTGGCCGTGGTTGGTGGGCTGGTGGTCAGCCAGATCCTGACCTTGTTCATCACCCCGGTGATCTTCGTGGAACTTGAACGCCTCTCAACCTTCACCCGCCGCCTATGGGCGCGCTGAGGCAATCAGGCTACCGTTTCTTTGGACCGACAAAGTAAAAGCAGCCTTTCGGCAACAATATTGATTTGTCGGCTTGGCGG
>JBAUHP010000433.1:0-15090 GCA_049680345.1 Albidovulum sp.
GGACAAGATGGCCCTGCAGCGTCTGAAAGAGGCGGCAGAGAAGGCCAAGATCGAATTGTCGAGCGCCAGCCAGACCGAGATCAACCAGCCTTTCATCTCGATGGGCAAGGACGGCTCGCCGCTGTACATGGTCATGAAACTGACCCGCGCCAAGCTGGAAAGCCTCGTGGGCGATCTGATCAAGGCGTCGATGAAACCTTGCGCCGCCGCGTTGAAGGATGCCGGCCTGTCCGCGTCAGACATCGACGAGGTCGTGTTGGTCGGCGGTATGACCCGCATGCCCAAGGTGATCGAGGAAGTAACCGCCTTCTTCGGCAAAGAACCCCATAAAGGCGTCAACCCGGATGAGGTTGTGGCCCTTGGCGCCGCCATTCAGGCCGGCGTGCTGCAAGGCGACGTGAAAGACGTAGTCCTTCTGGACGTGACCCCGCTGTCACTTGGCATCGAAACCCTTGGCGGCGTGTTCACCCGCCTGATCGACCGCAATACCACGATCCCGACCAAGAAAAGCCAGGTCTTTTCAACCGCCGAAGACAATCAGAACGCGGTGACGATCCGGGTTTTCCAGGGCGAACGCGAGATGGCCCAAGACAACAAGATGCTGGGTCAGTTCAACCTTGAAGACATCCCGCCCGCCCCGCGCGGCTTGCCGCAGATCGAGGTGACTTTCGATATTGATGCAAACGGCATCGTCTCGGTCGGCGCTAAAGACAAGGGCACAGGCAAGGCGCAAAACATTACGATCCAGGCCTCTGGCGGTCTGTCGGATGAAGATATCGAAAAGATGGTCCGCGACGCAGAGGCAAATGCCGACAGCGACAAGGCCCGCAAGGAACTGGTCGAGGCCAAGAATCAGGCCGAAAGCCTGATCCATTCGACCAAGAAGTCGCTTGAAGAGCATGCCGACAAGGTCGATCTGTCGACCGTAGAAGCGATTGAACTTGCGATCTCGGCGCTGGAAGAGGTTCTGCCCTCCGAAGATGCAGGCAAGATCAAGGGCGGCATTCACAACCTGACCGACGCGTCGATGAAACTGGGCGAGGCTATCTATAAGGCCGCGCAAAGCGACGACGACAAGGATGATGATGCCGACAAGGCCCGCGGCGTAGACGATGACATCGTGGATGCCGATTTCGAAGATCTTGGCGACGACGACAAGCGCAGGTAACACTGCCGGAACCAACGGGGCCGGCCCAAGCAATCTTGGGTCGGCCTACGCGTTTCCCGAAGGGATGCATCAATGGCAAAGCGCGATTTTTACGAGGTTCTGGGCATTGCGCGCGGATCCAATTCGGATGAAATCAAGAAAGCTTACCGCGGCAAGGCGAAAGAGCTCCACCCCGACCGAAATCAAAGCAACCCCAATGCCGAAGCCCAGTTCAAAGAAGTGAATGAGGCTTACGACGTCTTGAAAGACGACACCAAAAAAGCCGCCTACGACCGCTTCGGTCACGCTGCTTTCGAAGGCGGCATGGGTGGCAACGGCGGTCGTGGGCCGCAAGGCCAAGGCGATTTTGGCAGCGCGTTTTCGGACGTGTTCGAAGACCTGTTTGGCGATTTCATGGGCGGACGCGGCGGCGGGGGCGGCGGTCGCAGCCGGGCATCGCGCGGATCAGACCTGCGCTACAATATGCGCGTGACATTGGAAGAGGCCTTCAAGGGCATCCAAAAAACCATCTCCGTGCCCACCGCACTGAACTGTACCGCCTGTAGCGGCACAGGCGCCGAAGGCGGGTCAGAGCCGCAGACATGCCCGACCTGTTCGGGCATGGGCAAGGTGCGCGCCCAACAGGGCTTTTTCACCGTGGAACGCGCCTGCCCAACTTGCGGCGGTGCGGGGCAGATCGTCAAGAATCCCTGCAAATCCTGCCACGGCGCTGGCCGGGTTGAAAAGGAACGCTCGCTTTCCGTGAACATCCCCGCAGGCGTCGAAACCGGCACCCGGATTCGTTTGGGCGGCGAAGGCGAAGCGGGGCTGCGCGGCGGCCCGGCGGGCGATCTTTATATCTTCATAGAGGTCCGCGAACACGCTCTGTTCCAGCGCGAAAGCGTTAATCTTTACTGCCGTATCCCCATCTCTATCACCACCGCAGCCCTAGGCGGCGAGGTGGAAGTACCCACTATCGACGGTGGGCGCAGCATGGTCAAAGTACCCGGCGGCAGCCAGACCGGCAAGCAGATGCGCCTGCGCGGCAAGGGCATGCCCGCCCTGCGCGGTGGCGGCAGCGGCGATATGTTGATTGAAATTGCGGTGGAAACCCCGATCAACCTGACCGCGCGCCAGAAGGAAATCTTGCGCGAATTCGATCAGCTTGGCGACAATAACAACCCCGAAGGCTCCTCCTTCTTCAAGACGGTGCGCAGCTTTTGGGATGGGATGACGAAGTGACAGGGGGCCAAGCGCCCCTTGCCGACCTCAAGACCCGCATCCAGACACAGGCCATGTCCGAGGGTTTTTCGGCCCTTGGCTTCACCACCCCAGGTGCCATCCCCCAAGCGGCCGAGCGCCTGAAGCATTTCGTAGACAGCGGGTTGCACGGCCAGATGGGCTGGATGGAGGAACGCATGGCATGGCGCGGCGATCCCGCCAGCCTTTGGCCCGAGGCGCGGTCGGTGATCATGCTGGCCGAATCCTACACCCCGGAAGGCAACCCGCTTGATGTGCTCAATCAGCGCGACCGGGCCGCAATCAGTGTCTATGCTGGCGGAAAAGACTATCATGATCTGGTCAAAAAGCGGCTCAAACGGCTGGGGCGCTGGCTGATTGATCAAGCTGGCGGCGAGATCAAGGTTTTCGTTGATACCGCCCCGGTGATGGAAAAACCTCTGGCCGAGGCCGCAGGCCTGGGCTGGCAGGGCAAACATACCAACCTTTTGTCGCGCGATCTGGGCAACTGGTTCTTTTTGGGCGCCATCTTCACCACGCTCGATCTGGCCCCCGATACGCCCGAGGTCAGCCATTGCGGATCTTGCACCGCTTGTCTTGATATCTGCCCCACAGGGGCCTTCCCCGCCCCTTACCAGCTTGATGCCCGGCGCTGCATTTCCTATCTGACAATCGAACATAAGGGGCCGGTGGACGAAGATCTGCGCGTCTTGCTTGGCAACCGGATTTACGGCTGTGATGATTGTCTAGCGATCTGCCCTTGGAACAAATTTGCCCAGACCGCACAAGAGACGGGCTATGCCAACCGCTTCGCCGCAGCCCCGCATCTGGCCGATCTGGCCTTGCTGGATGACGCGGGGTTTCGTGCGCTGTTCGCAGGCAGCCCCGTCAAGCGCATCGGCCGCGACCGCTTCGTGCGCAACGTGTTATACGCCATCGGCAATTCTGCCGACCCAGCACTTTTGGCCGTAACAGAGCCGCTTTTGCACGATCCCGACCCCACGGTTGCCGATGCCGCACATTGGGCGCAGACCCGTCTTCGGGCCGAATCCTGACCCCGTCACGGCGCGGATTCTTGCCCAATTTTTCCCCATCCCAATTAAAACTGGCCGCAAGGCTGATTCTCCCCCATGCTTGATGCAGGCACCAGTCCAACAACCCTGGGAGGATCACATGGGCCAAAGAGTCACCGATCACCGCCGCGAAGTTGCCAACGGCCGGTTGAAGCACTTTGTTGAACTTGACCGCCGCGATGACAGCGAAACCCATCACCCGGGCAAACGCAGCCTTGACCGCCGCCCCGCAAGCCGCAACAGCGTCGAACGCCTGCGCCAATATTTGCGGATAGAGCGCGGCTGGCTGGCCTGAACCAAACCCACCGCCACAGCGGAAATCAAAAGAGGCGCGCCCGATCCTACGGGCGCGCCTCTTGGTTTTCCTTTGGGCCTTAGCCTTAGCTGCGCACCAGCTTTTCATATTCGCTGGCAACCCGCTGGGTCAGGTCTCCGACCTCAAACATATGCTCACCGATTTGGCCGACCGGGGTAACCTCGGCCGCCGTGCCTGTCAGCCAGCATTGCTCAAAACTGTCCAGCTCTTCGGGCATGATATGGCGTTCGTGCACCTTGATCTGCATGTCCTTAAGCATCCCGATTACCGTCTGGCGGGTCAGACCGTTCAAAAAGCAATCGGCCTTGGGCGTGTGCACTTCACCGTCTTTGACAAAGAACATGTTGGCCCCTGTCGCCTCGGCCACATAGCCGCGATAATCAAGCATCATCGCATCCGAACAGCCCTTCGCCTCGGCCGCATGTTTGGACATGGTGCAGATCATATAAAGACCCGCCGCCTTTGCCTCACACGGGATGGTCGCAGGGTCGGGGCGGCGCCATTTCGCAATATCAAGCTTGGCACCTTTGGTCTTGGCATCACCGTAGTAATTGCCCCATTCCCAGGCCGCCACGCACATGCGAACCGGGTTGCGCTTGGCCGCAACGCCCATATCCTCGCCCGAACCGCGCCAGGCGAATACGCGCACATAGGCGTCAGTCCAGCCGTTGGCCTTTAGAACCGCCTCTTTCGCAGCTTCGATCTGATCAACCGTGTAGGGGATCGGCATGTCCAACAGCTCACCCGAGCGTAAAAGCCGCGCCGAATGCTCCCGGCTTTTGAAGATCTTGCCGTTATAGCACCGCTCGCCCTCAAATACCGAAGAAGCATAATGAAGCGCGTGGGTCAGCACGTGGACCTTGGCATCACGCCATTCTACCAGCGCACCGTCCAACCAGATCTTGCCATCACGATCATCATAGGATCCAGCCATCGCACCCTCCGCGAAAAAATTTTCGATTATTGCGCGTAATAGGTCCGTTTCGGACATAATGTTGCGCAGTTTGTGACTTTGGCTACCAATTGATTCTTGGAAAGTCAACAACGCTGACATAATATCTCATTCAGAGAAGTGTTGGAATGGTAATTGGGGGCGTAGATGGCTGAACCTGGGGGGATGGTAGCATCCGGTGGCGAGAATCTGCTGTTCTTGACGGATGAGCAGTTGCGTAAAGGCATTGAGGCGATGTTTTTTGCCTACCGCGCCTTCACCTCCGATCCCGACCGCATATTGGAGAATTACGAATACGGGCGCGCCCATCACCGCGCCATCCATTTCATCAACCGCACGCCGGGGCTGACGGTCAATTCCTTGCTGGCGATGCTGGGGGTCACCAAACAATCCCTCAACAGGGTCTTGCGGGCCTTGATCGAAGATGGTCTTGTTGAAAGCCGGGTCGGGCGGCGCGACAAACGCGAAAGACAGCTCTATCTGACAGAGCGGGGCTCAACACTTGAACGCGAACTCAGTGATGCCCAGCGCAGTCGGATGCGCAGTGCTTACCGCGCGGCCGGGCCCGCAGCGGTCGCAGGGTTTCGTCAGGTGCTGGAGGCGATGATGGACCCCGAATTAAGACGGTTTTACAATTCGATGAAGGACGGCACAGCATGACATTAGGGACCGACGTCCACCTGCTGATCGTTGATGATGACGAACGTATTCGCGGTCTTTTGCAAAAATTCCTGATCAAGAACGGCTTTTTGGTGACCCCGGCGCGCGATGCGGCCCATGCCCGCAAACTGCTGGCAGGGTTGGAGTTTGATCTGATCGTTCTTGATGTCATGATGCCCGGCGAAGACGGGATCAGCCTCACGCGTGATCTGCGCACGACCCTTGCAACACCGGTTCTGTTGCTGACCGCTAAGGGCGAAACCGCCGACCGCATCGCCGGGCTGGAAGCCGGGGCCGATGACTATCTTGCCAAACCGTTCGAACCGAAAGAGCTGTTGTTGCGCATCAATGCGATCTTGCGACGCACCCCGACCCCGGTTGAGATCAAGGTTCCGACTTCATTGAACCTCGGTGAAGTGCGCTATGATGTTGATCGCGGCGAGATGTGGCGCGGCGACACTTTGGTGCGCCTGACGGCAACCGAGGCCGCGCTGATGCGGATCTTGGCTGCCACGCCGGGCGAACCCGTCAACCGTATGCAATTGGTCGAAAAGCTGGGTCACGGCACCGGGCGCGATGGCGGCCAGTCGCAAGAGCGCGCGGTTGACGTGCAAATCACCCGCCTCAGACGCAAATTCGAGGCGGATGCCAAACAGCCGCGCTATCTGCAAACCGTGCGCGGTGCGGGCTATATGCTGTCACCGGAATAAAGGCGCGGCAAGTCGCAGGCTTCGCCCGTCACACCTTCATTTTAAAACAATGGAATGCACCCTATGAGCACGCTTTTTATCACCCATGAAGCAGGGCTTTCCCATGTAACGCCCGAAGGCCACCCCGAATGCGCCGCCCGGCTTCAGGCGATTTATGCCGCCCTGCGCGCCCCCGAATTTGACGCGTTGGCGCGCCAGACCGCCCCCCTCGCGGATGAGGATGAGGCCCTGCGCTGCCATGACGCGGATTATGTGGCCAAACTGAAGGCGGCCCGCCCCGCCGAAGGGCTGATAGCCCTTGATGAAGACACCATCATGTCGCCCGCCACATGGGAGGCCGCCTTGCGCGCCATCGGCGGGGTGAATGCGGCCGTCGATGCGGTGTTGGCCGGTCAATCCAAAAACGCTTTCGTTGCCATGCGCCCCCCCGGTCATCACGCCGAACGCGGCAAATCCATGGGGTTTTGTCTGTTCGGAACAGTCTCTATTGCGGCCAAAAGGGCGTTGGATCACCATGGTTTAGCGCGCGTCGCGGTGCTTGATTTCGACGTTCACCACGGCAATGGCACCCAAGATCTTTTATGGGATGAGGCCCGCGCGATGTTTGTCTCATCGCAGCAAATGCCGCTTTGGCCCGGCACCGGCGAAACCGGTGAACGTGGCGCGCATGGTCAGATCATCAACCTGCCGCTGGCCCCCGGCACCGGCGGTGACGCGATGCGCCCGGCCTGGGAAGCGGCCCTTGCCAAGCTTGCGCAATTCAAACCCGAACTGATCTTGATCAGCGCCGGTTTTGACGCCCACCGCGCCGACCCTCTGGCCGCACTTAACTGGGGCGAGGCTGATTTTGCCTGGCTCACCCATGCAATCTGCGATCTGGCCGACGATTGCTGTCAAGGCCGGGTGGTATCAAGTCTTGAGGGCGGTTATGATCTTGATGCGCTGGCCGCTTCGGTGGCCACACATCTGCGGGTACTGATGGAGCGGGCCGAATGACTGACATCAAGACGATGAGTTTCGAAGCGGCAATGGCCGAACTGGAAAAGGTCGTGCGCGATCTGGAATCAGGCAATGTCGAGCTGGAGAAATCCATCGCCCTTTATGAGCGCGGTGCCGCCCTTAAGGCACATTGCGAGGCACAGCTGAAGGCCGCCGAAGAACGCGTCGAAAAAATCACCCTTGGCGAGGGCGGCAATCCCACCGGTACCACCCCGGTCGAAGGGCTTTGAGTGTTCGCAGATCGGCTGAAAGCCACGCAGGTCGAGGTAGCGCGCGCAGCTGACGCCGCCCTATCCGCGCGCGCCGATGTGCCCGTTGTCCATGCCATGCGCTATGCGTTGACGGGCGGCAAAAGGCTGCGCGCCTTTCTGGTCCTGGAATCATCTGCCTTGCACGGTATCGACGCGCGCCAAGCCCTGCCCGCAGCCCTCGCGGTTGAGGCCCTTCATGCCTATTCGCTTGTGCATGACGATCTGCCTTGCATGGATGACGATGATTTGCGCCGCGGCCAGCCCACTGTTCACGTGAAATGGGATGAGGCAACCGCAGTTCTGGCAGGCGATGCCCTGCAAACCCTTGCGTTTGAGCTGTGCTGCGACCCCGCCCTTGGCCCCCACCGCATTGATCTGGTCGCAGCCCTTGCCAAAGCATCAGGTGCCGAAGGTATGGTTTTGGGTCAAGCGATTGATATTGCCGCAGAAACTGCCCCAACGCCGCTGACACTTGGCGAGATAACCGCCCTTCAGGCCGGTAAAACCGGCGCGCTGATCTCTTTCGCCGCTGAAGCCGGGGCCATCCTTGCGCAGGCCAACCGCGCGCCTCTTCGCGCCTATGCCAAGGCACTTGGTCTGGCCTTTCAGATCGCCGATGACATCATGGATGTGCAAGGCGACCCTCAAAAGGCTGGCAAACGCCTTGGAAAGGATGCAAGGGCTGGAAAAGCCACATTCGTTTCGCATCTGGGGCTTGATGGCGCCAAGGCACGCGCGCATGATCTGGTCGCAGAGGCTTGCGACGCCCTCGCCCCCTACGGTGCCGCCGCACAAAGCTTGAGAGAGGCCGCAGATTTCGTTATTGCACGCGAAACCTGAAGCCCCGGAAAGGCCGTCATGACCGATCGACCCAAGACCCCGACCCTTGACCGCGTCACCCTGCCTTCTGACCTCAAGGCGCTGAACGACCGGGATCTGATGGTTCTGGCGGACGAATTGCGCACTGAAACCATCAGCGCGGTTTCCGTCACCGGCGGCCATCTGGGCGCGGGGCTGGGCGTGGTTGAACTTACCGTGGCACTCCATGCGGTATTTGACGCCCCACGCGACAAGATCATCTGGGATGTCGGTCACCAATGCTATCCGCATAAAATCCTGACCGGGCGGCGCGACCGCATTCGCAGTTTGCGGATGAAAGACGGGCTGTCGGGCTTCACCAAACGCTCCGAAAGCCCCTATGATCCCTTTGGTGCGGCGCATTCTTCTACCTCGATCTCGGCGGCTTTGGGTTTTGCCGCGTCCCGCGATCTGGGCGGAGATGCCGGTGATGCGATTGCTGTGATCGGCGATGGCGCGATGTCTGCGGGCATGGCTTATGAGGCGATGAACAACGCAGGCCACCTCAAAAAACGGCTTTTCGTCATCCTCAACGATAATGAAATGTCCATCGCCCCACCGGTCGGCGCGATGTCGGCCTATCTTACCCGGCTTTACACCGAAGGCCCGTTTCAAGACCTCAAAGCCGCCGCCAAAGGCGCCGTCAGCCTTTTGCCCGAACCCTTTCAAGAAGGCGCGCGCCGGGCCAAGGAAATGCTCAAAGGTATGGCCGTCGGCGGCACGTTGTTCGAAGAGCTGGGCTTTTCCTATGTCGGCCCGCTGGACGGGCATGACCTGGAACAACTGCTTAGCGTGCTGCGCACCGTCAAGGCCCGCGCCACCGGGCCTATGCTTATTCATGTGTTGACCAAAAAGGGCAAAGGCTACGCCCCGGCCGAACGCGCCGCCGATAAAGGCCATGCGACCGCCAAGTTTGATGTAATAACTGGCGAGCAAAAAAAGGCGCCCTCCAACGCGCCCTCCTACACCAAAGTCTTCGCCCAAAGCCTGATCCATCAGGCCGAGCATGACGACAAGATCGTCGCGGTCACCGCGGCCATGCCGGACGGCACCGGGTTAAACCTCTTTGCCGAACGCTTTCCGCGCCGCTGCTTTGATGTGGGCATCGCCGAACAACATGCGGTTACCTTTTGTGCGGGCCTGGCGGCGGGCGGCATGAAGCCCTTTTGCACGCTTTATTCAACCTTCTTGCAGCGCGGTTACGATCAGATTGTGCATGACGTGGCAATTCAACGCCTGCCGGTGCGTTTCGCCATTGACCGCGCCGGGCTGGTTGGGGCCGACGGCGCCACACATGCCGGGGCCTTCGACGTGGCCTTCCTTGCCAATCTGCCGGGCTTTGTCGTCATGGCCGCCGCAGATGAGGCAGAGCTGGTGCATATGGTCGCTACTGCCGCCGCAATCAACGACCGCCCGTCGGCCTTCCGCTTTCCGCGCGGCGACGGTGTGGGGGTAGAGCTGCCTGAACGTGGCCAGCCCTTGGAAATTGGCAAGGGCCGCATCATCGCCGAAGGCGGCCGTGTGGCGATCTTGTCTTTCGGCACCCGGCTGTCAGAGGTGCTCAAGGCCCGCGAAAGCCTTGCAAGCCGTGGCCTTGCCCCAACCGTGGCCGACGCCCGCTTTGCCAAACCGCTTGACCGCGACCTGATCTTGCAACTTGCCCGCAATCACGAGGCACTGATAACCGTCGAAGAAGGTGCTATCGGCGGCTTCGGCAGCCATGTCGCCCAGCTTTTGGCCGAAGAGGGCGTGTTTGACCGGGGTTTCAAATACCGTTCTTTGGTGCTGCCCGATACATTCATCGACCAGTCCAGCCCGGAAGATATGTACGCCGTGGCCGGCCTGAACGCCCCGCAGATCGAAGCCAAGGTGCTAGAGGTTCTGGGCGTGGCAAGCGTTGGTGAAAAAAGAGCCTAATAAGGCTCTTTTCCATTTGATCACCGCTCAGGCAGCGGTTTTTGGCAGCCGCCAGTTGGGGCGCGCAAAATGGCAGGTATAGCCGTTGGGCAAGCGCTCCAGATAATCCTGATGCTCGGGCTCGGCCTCCCAAAAGTCGCCTGCGGGGGCCACTTCAGTGACGACTTTGCCCGGCCAAATGCCCGAGGCATCGACATCGGCGATGGTCCGCAGCGCTTCTGCTTTCTGGGCCTCGGACAGATAGTAAATCGCCGATCGATAGGCCAAACCGCGATCATTGCCCTGCCGGTTCAAGGTCGTCGGATCATGTATCTGAAAGAAAAACTCCAACACCTCGCGGTAGCTCAGCCGCGCCGGATCAAAGACCACTTCAATCCCTTCGGCATGGGTGCCGTGATTGCGGTAGGTGGCATTGGCCACATCGCCGCCGGTATAGCCGACGCGGGTTGAAGCCACCCCGGGGATCTTGCGGATCAGGTCTTGCATACCCCAAAAGCAGCCGCCTGCCAGAATTGCGGTTTCAGTGGTCATCCCTGTGCTCCTTCATTGAAGATCGCCGCGAAGTCGCCGTAGCCTTCCGCCTCCAGCTGGTCCACCGGGATGAACCGCAATGAGGCAGAGTTGATGCAATAGCGCAGCCCACCCCGGTCACTTGGCCCATCGGGGAAGACATGGCCCAAATGGCTGTCGCCGAACTTTGACCGAACCTCGGTGCGGACCATTCCAAGGCTTACATCGCGCAGCTCGGCAACGTGGTCAGGCTCTACCGGTTGGGTAAAGCTGGGCCAGCCGCAGCCGGAATCGAACTTGTCTCTTGATGAAAACAAAGGCTCGCCCGAGACGATATCAACATAAAGCCCGGCATCCTTGTTGTCGCAATATGGCCCCGTGAACGGGCGTTCGGTGCCGTTTTGTTGGGTGACGCGGAATTGCTCGGCCGTCAGGCGGGCGACGGCTTCCGGGGTCTTGGCAAAGGTTTTTGTTTTGATTGTCATCATTTTTCCCTCTCACGCGTCTCATGTTGCCAAAATATGGGCCGATCCGCGCGCCCTACAACATATTCTTTCAACCGATCACGGGGCTTTGAGAACAGGGGGCCAATCGCGCTTGCCCCTAGGCCTCTGCGCCAAGCAAAGCCGCCAACCCCTCGCGGTAGGTCGGATAGGCAAGCTCCACCCCCAGTTCGGTCTTGATCCGCGCATTGCGCACCTTTTTCGATTCGGCATAAAAGCTGCGCGCCATCGGGGTCATCTCGGCCTGATCGAATGAAACATCAGGCGGCGGCGGCATATCCAATAGCCCCGCTGCGTGGCGCAAAACTTCTTCGGGCGGGCAAGGCGCGTCATCGCAGACATTATAGATGCCGCCGGGCATGGGCCGCGCGATAGAGGCTTCCAGAACCCGGCCGATGTCTTCCACATGGATCCGGCTCATGAATTGGTTGGGCTTCAAGATGCAACGCGCCGTCCCGCTGCGTAATTTCTTGAACGGGCCGCGACCGGGGCCATAAATCCCCGCAAGGCGGAAAATATGCAAAGGCAGGCCCGATAACCCTGCCAGCTCCCGCCAATCATCCTCGGCCTGCACTCGCCAGCGGCCACGCTGGGTGCCGGGGGTCAAAGGGGTTTGCTCATCCACCCAACCGCCCTGATGGTCGCCGTAAACCCCGGTGGTCGATAGATACCCCAGCCATTCCAGCTTTGGCGCCAGTTTTGTCAATGCAGCACCGTAAGCTGCCAAAACCGGGTCGCCCGCCGTGTCCGGTGCCACCGACACAAGAATATGGGTGGCCCGTTCCAAAGCCGGGGCCAGATCAGTGCCGGGCCAAATCAGCGCCTCAATGCCCTGATCCGCCAGCCTTGCGGCCTTTTCGGCGCGCCGGGTTGTGCCGGTCACGCCCCAGCCTTGCGGAACCAGAAGGTCAGACAAAGCCTGTGCGGAATAGCCGTGGCCAAGGGAAAGCAATCTGCGTGTCATGCGCCCAATATCTTGCGCCGCACGCGTCAGCACAAGGGGCGCTTTTGCAAATCGTGCGCCTATTATTCGACCTTGACGACACCCGCCGCTGTCGCTCAGTCTTGGGCATGGCTGATGAACATCTTGGACTGGACGCCGCCTATGCGCTTAAGACGCCCGAAGATTCGGTGCGCCTTTATGGCGACTGGGCCAAAACCTATGATGATGAATTTGCGGCCACCCAAGACTACCAATTGCCTATGCGGGTGGCCGAGGCGTTTCATGCCGGCGGTGGCACGGGGCCGGTCTTGGATGTGGGGGCAGGCACCGGGCTTGTCGGCGCGCGCCTGGCAGGCCTTGGCGTCGGGCCGGTGGACGGCGTCGATATCTCGCCCGCGATGTTGCAGGTTGCACACGAAAAGCGGGTCTATTCCAGCTTATTTGAGGGCGATCTGACCGGCAGGCTTGCCGTAAAGGATGGCACCTATGCGGGGATTGTCAGCTCTGGCACCTTCACCCTTGGCCATGTCGGACCCGAGGCGATCGACGAGTTGCTGCGCATTGCGGCACCCGGCGCGCTGTTCGTGCTTTCGGTCAATGCCGCGCATTACCAAAGCGCTGGTTTCGCCGCCACCTTCGCGCGGCTTGGCGCACAGATTTCCGCACCCGATCTGCCAATAGTCGCGATCTATGGCCCAAATGCCGACCCTGCCCACCGCGATGACCGCGCCATACTTGCAACCTTTCGCAAGCTTTAGAAGGCGCGGATTTGCCACACCGGAGCTTTCCGCCGGGTCGTGTCTTGCGGCCCCCGAAAACTTCTGGCAGACTTTGGCATGAAAACCCAAACTCCCCCATTCCCCACCTGGCCCGATGCCGCCCCCCGCCTTGTCGCTGTGGCCGCCGGTCGCGCGCCCGCCGATCTGGTCATCCGTTCCGGCCAATGGGTCAATGTCCACACCCGCGAAGTGCTGCCTGGCCATGATATCGCCGTGGCTGAAGGCCGCTTTGCCGCCATTGCCCCCGATTTGTCCTATGCCATCGGCCCAGGTACCGAAGTGATCGAGGCCAAGGGCCGCTTCATGATCCCGGGCCTTTGCGACGGGCATATGCATATTGAATCCGGCATGTTGACCCCTGCCGAATTCGCTGCCGCCGTCATCCCGCATGGCACAACGACGATGTTCACCGACCCGCATGAGATTGCCAATGTGCTGGGG
Organism: Albidovulum sp.; assembly: GCA_049680345.1. Taxonomy (GTDB): domain Bacteria; phylum Pseudomonadota; class Alphaproteobacteria; order Rhodobacterales; family Rhodobacteraceae; genus TMP-24. Next base: position 13,299 of record JBAUHP010000433.1, read on the forward strand.
CTTGAAGGTGTGCGGATGATGCATGACGAAGCCTTGATGCAACCCGTGAATATCTTCACCCAGATGCCGTCTTGCGCGCCATCTGCCCCCGGCCTTGAAACCACTGGGTTCGAAATCGGCCCCGATGATGTTGAACAAGCCATGCAATGGCCCGGCATCATCGGTCTGGGCGAGATGATGAATTTCCCCGGCGTGGTCGCGGGCAGCCAGCAGATGCTGGCCGAGATTGCCGCAACCCAGCGCGCCGGCAAAACCGTGGGCGGCCATTACGCCAGCCCCGACCTGGGCCGCGCTTTCCTGGCCTATGCCGCAGGCGGCCCCGCCGATGATCATGAAGGGACGTGCGAGGCGGATGCAATCGCGCGCGTGCGCCAAGGTATGCGGTCCATGATGCGGCTCGGCTCAGCTTGGTATGATGTTGAAACCCAGATCACGGCCATTACCGAAAAGGGCCTTGACCCGCGCGGCTTCATCTTATGCACCGATGATTGCCATTCAGGCACCTTGGTCAATGAAGGCCATATGAACCGGGTCTTGCGCCATGCGATTGCTTGCGGCTGCGACCCGGTCGTGGCCCTGCAAATGGCCACGATCAACACCGCCACACATTTCGGGCTGGAACGTGAATTAGGCTCTATTGCACCCGGAAGGCGCGCCGATGTGATCTTGACCTCTGATCTGCGCAGCCTTCCCATCGAACAGGTCATCGCCCGCGGCAAGACCGTAGCGACAGACGGCAAGATCACCGTGACCTGCCCGCATTACAACTGGCCCGACACCGCTCGCAACACAGTGCGGATGGGCAAGCCAAAGCTGGCCGATGATTTCATCATCCCAGCGCCCGAAGGCCAGCCAGAAGTCACCGTCCGCGTCATCGGCGTCGTTGAAAATCAGGCCCCCACCAAGGCGCTGACCGCCCGTCTTACCCCCTCGGGCGGGATTGTCGGGCCCGACCCTGCCCAAGATATCGTCCAGATTGCATTGGTCGAACGCCACCGCGAAACCGGGCAAGTCACCAATGCTTTCGTATCGGGCTTTGGCTACAAGGGCCGCATGGCGATTGCCTCTACCGTGGCCCATGACAGCCACCATATGATCGTGGTCGGCACCGACCGCGATATGATGGCACGGGCCGCCAACCGCTTGTCTGAAATCGGCGGCGGCATCACCGTGTGGAAAGACGGAGCAGAGCTGGCGCAAGTGCCCCTGCCCATCGCAGGCCTGATGTCCGATCGCCCCGCCGCCGAAGTGGCGGCCCGCGCCACAGGCATGGTTGACGCCATGGCAAACTGCGGCTGCACCCTGAACAACGCTTACATGCAGCATTCGCTGCTGGCACTTGTCGTTATCCCCGAATTGCGCATTTCCGACCTCGGGCTTGTCGATGTCACCACCTTTAATCTGACCGGAGTATTCTTATGACAAGACGTGAAGATATTCGTCTTCTGACCCCCGACCTGCCCGCGCCAGAGGCTTTCACCGATGCCAAGGCCGCCGTGGCAAGGCTGGAATTGATCTACACCCAAGCGACGCAGTTTTTGTTTGACCATTTCAGTGCAACCATGCGCGGCCAGCGCCCTGCTGCAAGGGTGCGCGCCTTCTACCCGGAGATACGCATCACCACCACCAGCCATGCCACCTCCGACAGCCGCCTTAGCTTTGGCCATGTCTCGGTCCCCGGCGCTTATACAACCACGATCACACGCCCCGATCTTTTTCGCGAATATCTTGTTCAACAGATTGACCTCTTGATCTGCAATCACGGCGTGCCCGTGACCATCGGCGCCTCTGC
>JBAUHP010000434.1:0-2012 GCA_049680345.1 Albidovulum sp.
GAATGCCGGTCAAGCCCGGCCTTGGTAAGCGCGCTGCGGGTCAGGCGTTCGGGCGTTGCATCGCCCCAATCACGGCTATCTTCGGCAAAGGCCGCCTCCAGCAAGCAATCGGCGGTCTGTGCCTCCAACTGGGCGATGATGCTTGCGGCAAGGGTTTCGGGGCCATCCGCAATACGTTCGCCCCGGCCATTGCGGCGCCGCGCCAGCAAGGCCACGGCCTTGCGTGCCGCCGCGCCATCCCAGCTTTGGGTGCGGCCCAGAACGCTGCTGGCGTCCGACGGCGTCACCCCCGCGATAATCACTGCGCCGCGCGTCACCAGTTTCATCAGCGCGGGCATTTCAAGCCGGGTGCGCACCGCCATGTTCACCGTCAAGGGCCCTGCCATTAGCCGCTCGGCCACCACGGTTTCGCGCGGCCCCAAGCCCGGCGGCGGGCCGTCTTGCCACTGCGGGATCACAAAGCGCCCGTCATGTTCGCCCGGTGCATCCATGGCCAGCCACTGATCCAGCGCCTTATGCACCAGTTCGGGATGGTCCTGGGCCGCAAGCGACACCGGCATCAAACGGCGAGGGCCAAGCTGAAGGCTGGTCTCTAGCCCTTCCAGCAAATGCACCTCACTGTCGCCGCCAAGACCGGTGGTGCGCATCGCCACAGCCTCAACCATGGTACGAAAACTGCCAACCCGGGCGCCCATCGGGTCGATCGCGGGTTTGCCGTCTTTCAGCAGGCAAACATCGGTGGTGGTGCCACCAATATCGGAGACCAAGGCGTCTTGCTCTCCGGTCAGCCAGCTTGCGCCGGCGATAGAGGCGGCAGGGCCCGAAAGGATGGTTTCAATCGGGCGTTCGCGGGCAAGGCTGGCAGAGACAAGCGCGCCATCGCCGCGCACCACCATCAGCGGGGCTTGAATGCCCAAAGCGGCCATATGCGCCTCGCAGGCCGAAATCAGCCGGTCGATCATGCCCGTCAGCCGCGCGTTCAAAACTGCGGTCAGCGCCCGGCGCGGGCCGTTAAGCCCGGCGGAAAGTTCATGCGAACAAGTCACCGGACGCCCGGTTTTTGCGCGCAGCATTTCGCGAATGGCCAGTTCATGCGCCGGATTGCGGGTTGCAAAGGCCGATGCCACGGCAAAGCCGGTGACTTCGGGCCCAAGGCGCGCGGCCTCTGCCTCGGCCAGGGCCATATCAAGCCGGGTCTTTTCACCGCCTGCATGGGTATGGCCGCCCGCCAGCATCACAACCGGATCGCCCTTCATCGCATCGGTCAGGCCGCCGCGTGCAAGCTCTGCCTCGTCAAAGCCTATGAAGAACAAGGCGACGCGCCCGCCTTGGCCTTCGACCAGCGCATTCGTGGCCAGCGTGGTGGACAAAGACACCATGGCGACATCGCCCGCAGCCACACCCGCGCTGGCAATCGCCGCATCAATTGCCCGCCCGACGCCCAAGGCAAGATCTGGGCGCGTGGTCAGCGACTTGGCCGAGGCAACGACACGGTCTTCGGCTTCGTCAAGCACCACGGCATCGGTATAGGTGCCGCCCGTATCGACACCCAATAGAAAAGCCATATCCGTTCCTCTTTTCTTTGTCGGCCTGCCCGGTCAGACGCCGCGAAGAATGCGCGCCGCACCAATCCAGCCAACCAAAATGCTAGGCGCATTGGTATTGCCCCCGATCAAGGTTGGAAAGACCGAAGCATCACAAACCCTAAGGCCGTCGACACCGTGAACCCGTAAATCCGCATCCACAACCGAATTTGTGGCATCCTGGCCCATCCGCGCTGTGCAAGAGGGGTGAAAAACCGTGCCGGACCGGGCGCGGAAATCGCTGATCAGATCTTCGTCGCTTTGAACTGAGGGGCCCGGGCGCAGCTCTTCCTCGATCAAGCCGCGCAAGGGGTCTTGGGCGGCGATTTTGCGCAGATATTTCACCGCCAGCAGCATTTCCGCGACATCGGCATCGGTGGAAAACGCATTGGCGCTGATCCTGGGGTGGGCGAAGGGATCGGGTGAATT
>JBAUHP010000435.1:0-6196 GCA_049680345.1 Albidovulum sp.
GCACTGGGGCGCGGCGTCCCTGATGCCTTCACACCCGCAAGCTGTGATGAGCCGGCCAGCTTTGCAGCTGCCCGGCGGAAATTTTCGGCCTGACCTCGCCCTCCCAAGATCAGACCGGCACCCCCCCGAGGTGTTACCGGCCGACGGCCACATAGGCTTGAAAGCCCGCCTTGGTCGCATCGGCACTTGAATAGACATTGCGCAGATCGGCCATACGGGCATTGACCATGCTTTTGGCCATCCGCTCCAGATCCAGCGCGCGGAATTCATTCCACTCGGTCAAGATCACCACGGCATCGGCACCCGCAACCGCATCATAGACATCGTCAAGCCAGGCAACGCCGGGCAACATATGTTCGCCCTCGCGCCGACCTTGCGGATCGACAACGCGGACGCGCGCACCGCTGCCGACAAGGGCCGGCACGATGGTCAGTGACGGCGCGTCACGCATGTCGTCGGTATTGGGTTTGAAGGTCACGCCCAGAACCGCCACGGTCTTGCCGTTCACCGATCCGTCGCACATATCCATGATCTTGGTCACCATGCGGCGCTTGACCTCTTCATTGACCTTGATCACGGTCTCGACGATCTGCATGGGTGCTGCATATTCTTGCGCGGTGCGGGCCAGTGCCTGGGTGTCTTTGGGGAAGCATGATCCGCCGTAACCGGGGCCTGCATGCAGGAATTTATTGCCGATCCGCCCATCAAGCCCCATGCCCTTGGACACTTGCTTGACGTCGGCGCCGACCTTTTCGCACAGAACCGCGATTTCATTGATGAAGGTGATCTTGGTCGCCAAAAACGCATTGGCCGCGTATTTGATCATCTCGGCGGTTTCCAGATCGGTGTAAAGGATCGGGAAATCGCGCAAGAACAGCGGGCGATAGACCTCGCCCATCACCTCTTTGGCGCGGTCGGTGGTCACACCGACAACCACGCGGTCGGGCCGCATGAAATCGTCGATCGCGGCCCCTTCGCGCAGGAATTCGGGGTTCGAGGCGACGTCGAATTTGGCCTTGGGTGCGGCCTTGGTGATGGTATCGGCCACGGCGCGGTTGGTGCCCACCGGCACGGTCGATTTGGTGACCACGACCGCGTAATCGGTCAGGGCCTGGCCGATTTCTTCCGCCGCAGCCATCACATAGGTCAGATCGGCATGGCCATCGCCGCGCCGGGTGGGCGTGCCCACGGCAATAAAGACCGCCTGTGCGCCATCTACGGCTGCGGCAAGGTCTTGGGTGAAGGAAAGCCGCCCGGCGGCCACATTCTTGGCCATCAAGACATCAAGGCCCGGCTCATAAATCGGCACCTTGCCCGCGCGCAGCATTTCAACCTTGCGCGGGTCTTTATCGACGCAGACAACTTCGTGCCCGAAATCGGAAAAACATACCCCCGACACCAGCCCGACATAGCCCGTACCAATCATAGCAATCTTCATAATTCAGTCCTCGCGCAATACTTGCGCCCGACATGGGCCAAAGCCGGGTTAAGTGTCAACGCTGCACAGGGGCTTGGCCAAAGATGGGCGCGCGATTGTTCCTGTTTGGCCAACAATAACCGGGTCTTTCCCGCTTTCCGGCACCGGGCTTCAGAACCTTGCGGGGCATCAGAACCGGGCGGGGCCGATTCCATGCAAAAGTGGATGGTCGGTCTTGCCCGCCACCAAAGCCGCAACCAGTTCGGCTGTGATCGGCGCCAGTGTCAGGCCGATATGGCCATGACCGTAAGCATGGATGATATCGCCGCCACCGCGCGATGACCCGATCACCGGCAAGCTGTCGGGGATCGAGGGGCGAAAACCCATCCAGGAACGTGACGGCGCCCCCAGATCGGGGAAAACCGCGCGCACCCCCTCGCCAAGCTTTTCCAACCGGTGCGGCGAAGGCGGGGCGGTCAGCCCGCCCAGCTCAACCGTGCCCGCCGCGCGCAGCCGCCCTTCCATCGGGCAAAGATAAAAGCCCCGCGCCGTCGGGCAGACCGGGCGGCTCAGGCGCGCCACGGGCATGTCCCATTCAAGGTGATAGCCACGTTCAGTTTCCAAAGGCACAGGGTCGCCCGCAGCCCGTGCAAGCCCCCCCGAATGCGCGCCCGCCGCAATGACCACCCGTTTGGCGACGATACCCGGCCCGCTTAGCCGCACCCCGGCGCGGTCGCGCTCAAGCCCGGTAACCAGGGCCGTCTCAAACCGCACCCCGGCGCGGGTGCAAGCCTCCGCCAATAGCGCAACCATCGCTGCGGGATCACACATGAACAGCGCTTTGGGAAAATAGGCGCCGCCCCCTTCGGTGATCGGCAAGCCGGGCTCCAATGCCGCCAGCTCAGCGGCTGACAAAAGCTCTACCGTCACCCCAAACTGGCGGCGAAAGCCAAGATCTGCCTTTGCGCCCTCAAGGGCCTGATCCGTTTGATACCAATAGGCGCAGCCGCGGTCTTGCAAGATTGCCGCACCGCCGATTTCAGCCGCCAGATCTTGCCAGCGTGGTGCTGCATCGGCCAAAAGCCCGGCCAGAATGGCCGCATTGCGGCGTGCGGCTGCGGGCAAGGACTGGCGCGCAAACCGTAAAAGCCAGGGCGCCAATGCCGGCAGGGCCGCGCGGCGGATCGCCAGCGGCGAATTGCGGTCAAACAGCAGCGACGGCAGATTGCGCAAGACATCGGGCGTGCCCACCGGCTGCACCGCATAATCCGCCACCGTTCCCGCATTGCCGTAAGATGCGCCTGACCCCGGCGCTTCTGGGTCAAACACCACCACCTCACGCCCCGTCAAGGCCAGACGATGCGCGACGGCAAGCCCGATGACGCCAGCGCCGATGACCGCAATCTCGACCTGACCGACCATCGCTTTTGCCCTTCTCTTGTTCTTAAATACCTCCGCCGGAGGCTTGCCCGGCAGCCAGCATCACATACAGGCGTCGTAAAGCGCGCGGGTATTTTCGCGCGTCATCACCACCGGATTGCCGCCGCAGGACGGATCTTCCAGCGCCATTTCGGTCAGCTCATCCAGCCGAGCGGCCTCCACGCCCATGGCCGTCAGGTTTGCCGGAATGCCCAGATCCGCGCGCAGATCCATCACCTTGGCGCGGAAACCATCAAACCCGCCCTTGATGCCCAGATAGGCCGCAGCGGCGTCAATCCGTGCCTCAATCTCATGGCGGTTGAAATCCAGTACCATCGGCATGACCACGGCATTGGTGGTGCCGTGATGGGTGCCGTAAACCGCGCCTACCGGATGGCTCAGGCTGTGAATTGCCCCCAACCCCTTTTGGAACGCCACTGCCCCCATGGCGGCGGCAGACATCATATGGGCGCGGGCGTCCAGATTGCCGGGATCGGCATAGACCAGCGGCAGGTTTTCAAACACCAGCCGCATCCCTTCAAGCGCGATGCCTTGCGACATCGGGTGGTAAATGGGAGAGCTATAGGCCTCCAGACAATGGGCCAGCGCATCCATGCCGGTGCCTGCGGTGATAAACCTTGGCATCCCCACCGTCAGGGCCGGGTCGCAGATCGTCACCGCAGGCATCAGCTTGGGGTGAAAGATGATCTTTTTCTTATGGGTGGCTTTATTGGTCAAAACCCCGGCACGGCCCACTTCCGAACCGGTCCCGGCTGTGGTCGGCACCGCGATGATCGGCGCAACCTTGCTCCCATCCGCACGGGTGTACCAATCATCCACATCCTCCAGATCCCAGACCGACAGATCCTTACTTTGATGCGCCATCAGCGCGATCATCTTGCCAAGATCAAGTGCGGATCCGCCGCCAAAGCAGATCACCCCGTCATGGCCCCCCGCCAGGTAAACCGCGATCCCGTCGGCCATATTCGCCTCATTCGGGTTTGGATCAACCTCGGAAAAGACCGCCGCACCTAAACCCGCCTTTTGCAACACGGCGACCGCATCGGCAGTGATCGGCAGGCTCGCCAGCGCCTTGTCGGTGACCAGCAGGGGCTTTTTCAGGCCCGAAGCTGTACAATGCTCGGCCAATTCCGCGATCCGGCCTACGCCGAATTTGATCGCGGTCGGGTAAGACCAGTTCCGGCTGGGGACATTATGGCTCATTTCGTCACCTTTTTCAGATGGTAGGATTTCGGCCGGGTCACGGCATGAAAGCCCAGATAAGACAGGCTGCCGCCGCGTCCGGTATCCTTGCAGCCGGTCCAGCACAGCGAGGGGTCAAGATAATCGCAGCGGTTCAAAAACACCGTGCCGGTTTCAATCTGATCGCCGATCTCGGCGGCTTTGTCCGCATCTTGGGTCCAGATCGAGCAGGTCAGCCCATAGGGGCTGTCGTTCATCAGCGTGATCGCTTCGGCGTCGCTTTTGACCTTCATGATCCCCACAACCGGGCCAAAGCTTTCTTCCATCATCACCCGCATCGAATGATCGACATTCACCAAAACCTGCGGCGCAAGATAGGCGCCGCCGTCATCAGCGGGGAAAAGCGCCGGGTCAATCAGCGTCTTGGCACCCTGCGCCACTGCCTCGGCAATCTGGTCGCGAATGGCATTGGCAAAGCGTTTGTTGGCCATCGGCCCCATGGTCGTGTCAGCCGCGAAAGGCGAGCCAAGCTTCATACCCTTGACCCAGGCCACCGCCTTTTCGACGAAAGCGTCATAAAGGCTTTCATGCACATAGATCCGCTCGATCCCGCAGCAACATTGCCCGGCGTTGTACATCGCCCCGTCCATCAGCGTATCGACGGCCGCATCCAGATCGGCATCGGCGCGCACATAGCCCGGATCCTTGCCGCCAAGTTCCAGCCCAAGTGGGGTGAAAGTGCCCGCCGAGGCCCTTTCAATCGCCTGACCGCCGCCGACCGAGCCGGTGAAATTCACAAAACCAAAGGCGCGCGCGGCAATCAGCGCCTCGGTCGTGGCATGATCAAGCACGACATTTTGAAAGACATCCTCGGGGATGCCAGCGGCATGAAAGGCCTCGGCCAGCCGCTCACCGACCAGCAAGGTCTGGCTTGCATGTTTCAAGATCACCGTATTGCCGGCAATCAGCGCCGGGGCGAGGGTGTTGATGGTGGTCAGGTAGGGATAGTTCCAAGGCGCCACGATAAAGACCACGCCAACCGGGTCACGCGCCAGATAGCGGCGGAATTTGTCGCTGTCTTCAATGACATGCGGGGCCAGCGTCGCCTCGGCGATATCCGACATGTAATTGGTGCGGTCATGCACGCCGCCGAATTCGCCGCCGTAGCGGGTGGGGCGGCCCATTTGCCATGCAAGCTCTTCCACCAGTTTGTCTTTTTGGTCATCAAGCTTGGCCACACCGGCCTTGACCAGCGCGATCCGTTCGGCCAAGGGCCGTGCGGCCCAGCCCTTTTGCGCGGTTTTTGCGCGGGCGGCGGCGGCCATGGCCGCGTCGCGGCTAAGGGGCGTGCGTTCGGCGTAAACGGACCCGTCTACGGGTGAAATAAGCTGAATGGGTTTCATCGTCTTTATCCTCGTAAGATGGGCCAATGGTCCCACCGATTGCCGAAAGGCGGGGTAAGGCCCGCCCCAAACTCACGCGCTGGGTCGCGCGCTAAATCACGCCCGTTCCAGAAGATGCTGGATCTCAAAATCTGTCACCACACGGTCGGTTTCCGAAATCTCCCACTGGCAGGCATGGTGATAGTGATCGACCACGTCATCGCCAAAGGCCGCGCGCAGCATTTTGGAGGCTTTGAGCAGCTCTGCCGCCTCGCGCAGGTTATGGGGTATCTCGCGCACATCGCCTGCGTGATACATATCGCCCTTCATCTCAGGCTCCAGCGGCAGCTTTTGCTCGATCCCGTCCAGACCGGCGGCAAGCAGGGCCGCACAGGCAAGATAGGGGTTCACATCCGATCCCGGTATGCGGCATTCAACCCGCACGGCCTTGGTGCCAGCCCCGCACACCCGGAATCCGGCGGTGCGGTTATCGGCGGACCAGACGGCCTTGGTGGGGGCAAACATGCCCACGGTGAAACGCTTGTAGCTGTTCACATAGGGCGCCAGAAAAGCGGTAATATCGCGGGCATGGGCCAATTGCCCGGCGACGTAATGTTTCATCAGATCGGACATGCCATGCGCATCGCCCTTGTCGGCGAAGGCAGGCTTGCCGTCCTTGGTCCACAAGGATTGGTGGACATGGCTGGATGACCCGGCCTTGCGGTGGTCGTATTTGGCCATGAAGGTGACCGACTTGCCCTTGGTCCAGGCGATT
>JBAUHP010000436.1:0-3038 GCA_049680345.1 Albidovulum sp.
CACATGAGACTCAACCCTTTTGTGCGTTGATCCGACCGGAGAAATTGCTCAATTTTGAGGCGCCGGGCCGCCGAAAATTATCTCCAGCGCTATTTCCCGCACAAATAATAGCCGCTGAAGAGGTGTAAGCGGTGCGCCGACCCCACCTTCCTGACGGCGGCCTGATCTGCGAGTCCGTTTCCAAGTGTAGATTTGGAATGGAAGCGGTTTTGGTAGGACATATAGAGCACCATATGGAGGACATTGGCCGAATGGAGGTCATGGAGGGTCCTTCAGGCAAGCGGCGCTGGTCGGATGACTATAAAGGCCGTGTTGTTGCGGAGACTTTGGTATCCGGTGTGACGGTCAATGAAGTGGCGCGACGTCATGATTTGCGGCCCAACCATTTGTCATCATGGCGACGACTGGCGAAGGACGGCAAGCTAGCAGTCCCGGATTTGGGGGGAGCTGAGTTTGCCCCTGTCGTGATCGAACCCGTGGCGACGCCGCCAGCAGCAACACCTGACGGGATTGTCGAGATGTAAGCGTCCGGTCTGACTGCCCTACGGTGTGTTTTTCCACGGTAGCAGATCATCGACACGGTTGATTTTGTAGTCCGGGATGCGGGCAAGGGTATCGGCGAGCCATGCCTGCGGATCGATACCGTTCAGTTTGGCGGTTTCGATCAGGGTGTAGGCGATAGCGGCGGCCTTGCCGCCGGTTTGTGATCCGACGAACAGATAATTTTTGCGCCCGATGGCAACTGACCGCATCGCCCGTTCAGCGATGTTGTTGTCCAGTTCAAGGGTACCGTGATCGAGGTATGGCCTGAGCCGCGCCATGCGCGTCAGGGCATAGCGGATTGCCCCCGCCAGTGGCGACTTGCCGGAGATGCTGGGCAGTTGAGCGTGCAACCAGAGCTCCAGCTCGTCGAAGATCGATTTGGCCTTGGCTTGCCGGATATCAACCCGCCGATCTGGTGGTGATCCGCGTGCCTCCTTCTCCACTGCGTAAAGCTGCGCGATGCGCTGGATGGCTTCATCTGCGATGGCCGAGCCTTGTGCGCGGCGGATGTCCACGAACTTGCGCCTGACATGCGCCATGCAGGCAACCTCTCGGATGTCGCCGGAACGATAGAGGTCTTCGAACCCGGCATAGCCATCGGCGTGCATCCAGCCGCGATACTTTGTGAGATGGTCTTTTGGGTGCTGACCTTTGCGATCTGGTGAGAACTGATACCAACTTGCGGGTGGGACACCGCTGCCCCAAGGTCGTTCGTCGCGCCCATAGGCCCAAAGGCGTGCAGTCGCTGTCTTACCAGTGCCGGGTGCCAACATCTTTACAGGGGTGTCGTCAGCGAAGATCGCTTGTCCAGCCAGCACATGCCGCCCGATGGCGTCAGCCAGTGGTTCCAACAGAGCTGTGGATTTACCCACCCAATCGGCCAACGTTGAACGGTCAATGTCGATCCCGTCGCGCTCGAAGATGCCGCTCTGGCGATACAGCGGAAGATGGTCGGCGTATTTGTTGACCAACACATGGGCGAGCAGCCCTGGTCCAGGCCTTCCGCGTTCAATCGGGCGCGATGGCAATGCGGCTTGTGTGAACGCCTCGCAGCCCGAGCAGGCAAAGCGCGGCCGCACGATACGGTTCACGATGAAGCGGCCCGGAACGTATTCCAGTTCTTCGGTTACATCTTCCCCCAGACGACGTAATCCGCCACCGCATTGAGCGCAGTCGTCGTCACCAGTGGTCAGTTCGACCTCCATGCGTGGGATGTGGTCAGGGATCGGGCGACGCTTCGGCTTGTCCTTGAGCTCCTCGTCGGGAAGACGCAGTTTTGCTGTCATCTTGGCAACCGCGATTTCGCTCGTTTCCAAGGCCAGTTGCAGTTGTTCAATGCTTTCTGATGACGATCCGAACCTGTGATGGCGTTGACCGGCCAACTGATGGCGCAGCTTCTCGATCAAGACCGCCTGGGACTTCACTTCCGCAAGCAAAAGTGCCGTGAACTGCCTGAGCTCGTCAGGGTCTTTCGGCAAGTTTTTGTCGACATCCAGCATGGTCGAACCATAGCAAAACAACGGTTCGACGGGAATCCCGCATATGCATTTAGCGCTGACTTATCCTGCTTTAAGTGGCGTCCAGCTGCGTTGCGGCAAACGCCAATCGATCCCTTCCAACAGCATCGCCAACTGCGCAGCGGTCAGCGCGATCTTGCCCTCTTTGGCCGATGGCCACACGAACCGGCCTTTCTCAAGCCGTTTGCTAAACAGGCATGCGCCTTGCCCGTCCCACCAAATAATTTTGATCAGATCGCCGCGACGGCCACGGAACACAAACAGATGCCCCGCGAACGGATCCTGCTTCAACGTCTGCTCGGCTTGCGCCGCCAATGTCGTGAACCCGCGCCGCATATCTGTCACGCCAGCCGCGAGCCAGACGCGCGTGTTCGCCGGAACCGGGATCATACAGAAAGACCTCGGATCAACCGAGCCAAAGCCTCGGGGTCGTAACCACCGATGATCCTCACGCGGTGACCGCCCGCAATGTCGATCTCAATCGCGCTACTCGCAGAACTGGGTGCATGTGCCGTGTCTTCGGTCTGGGGACGGTCAACAATCTCAACCGGCAGAAAGCAGGGCGTCTCAGCAACCTCGTCTTCAACGATCTCCCGATCCGGCGCAAACTTGGGATCACGTAGCCATTTGTGGATAAGATTGGTGTTCATGGCGTACCGCCGAGCGACCTGCGCTACCGATACCTCCGGTGCGCATGTCTGCGCGCAGATCGACACCTTCTCCTCATCCGACCAAAACCGCTTCTTTTGACCCTTCTTACCCGCCATATCTGCCCTCAAGATGTCCACTATCGTTGGTGGACACTATCAACACACTCTATGGCGCGTCAGTGCAGCGAGGCCGGACGCTTACCGATCACCGGGATCCAGGAAAACAGCAAAGACCAGATACCGTAGCGGTCAAACCACGCCTCTGCCTTGGCTTGGGTGGTGGGAGAGATCGGATACCAGCGGCGGTGCCTGAAACGCCCGCAAAGCC
>JBAUHP010000437.1:0-1803 GCA_049680345.1 Albidovulum sp.
GCGCCGTGATGGACGAAATGGGCAAGGCGATGATGGGCACGGGCGAGGCTTCGGGCGAGAATCGTGCGGTTCAGGCGGCCGAAAAGGCCATTGCCAACCCGCTGCTAGACGAAATCAGCCTGCGCGGCGCTAAGGGCGTGTTGATCAACATCACCGGTGGTGCGGATCTGACGCTGTTTGAACTTGATGAAGCCGCCAACCGTATCCGCGAGGAAGTGGATCCGGACGCCAATATCATCGTCGGCTCCACTCTTGATGAGGGTATGGACGGGGTCATGCGGGTTTCGGTTGTGGCCACGGGTATTGATGCGATGGCCGCCCATGTCGAAGTGCCGGTGGCGCGTCGTCGGATGGCCGAACCGCTGGCACAGCAGGCCTTGCAAAAAGAACCTGAGGTGGCAGCGCCGGTTGCGGCAGTGCCGCTGGCAGCGTCAGCAGAACGGCCAAGCCTGCGTCAAGAGCCCCGTCATGATGCGCGTCACGATCCGCGTCAGGCACCGATAACCGCAGAGGTCGAGCCTTCGCTTTTTGATGATGGCAGCGATGCGGCAAAGGATGATCTGCCGCCCCCGGCATACCGTCCGCAACAGGCCCAGCCGCAAATACAGGCAAACCGCGACTTCCATGTCGAGGATGAGGCAACTGCCTTTGTAGCTCCACGTCCGCGCACACCGGGCACGCCGTCGCCCGAGGCATTGGCCCGGCTGCAAGCCGCCGTCAGCCGCGCGCCGCAATCAAGCCACGCGGCCCGTGCCGCCGCCGCCCATGCAGAGACCCAAGATCATGAGCCTTCGCATGCCGGTGATCGTCCGCGTTTTGGCATCAATTCGTTGATCAACCGCATGACCGGCAGCCCCGCTCCGGCGGCTGGGGGCGAGCGTGCGGCCACCGCACAACGCCAGCAACCGCGGCTTTCGGCGCAGTTCGAAGAGGAAAATGCAGCGGATGCGGACCAGGAACGGGTCGAAATCCCGGCCTTTTTGCGCCGTCAGGCAAACTAGGACGCCACGTCAATGGTTGATTAAGGGGCCGGGGCAACCCGGCCTTTTTATTTTGAATCAAGCGGTTACGATTTCATCGGCGAAACATTACCGGCGTTAAGGCTATTGTTTCATTCCGTTACAAAGAGTGAGTTGAGCTATTTGGTGAAGGCGGATACTTCAGTCTTGGAAAAGCGGTGCGCGATGTTAGATGACGCGCCGTATCTATGAGGCCATCAGTGCAAACGACGATCAGATCAGCGGCGACCTTTCGCGGCATAGGGCTTCATACCGGGGTGCAGGTGCGCATGACGGTCAGCCCGGCATCGGCCAATTACGGCATCTGGTTTCGCCGCACCGATGTGATCGGCCGCGATGCGATGGTTCAGGCCTTGTGGGATGCGGTGACGCCTTCGCGGCTTTGTACCGCTGTTGAAAATTCTGCCGGTGTCGGCGTCTCAACCATTGAGCATATCATGGCAGCCCTTGCCGGATGCGGCGTCCATAACGCATTGATCGAGATTAACGGGCCGGAAGTGCCGATCCTTGACGGATCTGCCCAGCCCTTCGTGACCGCGATTCTGGGCCGGGGCCTGCGCGAACTTGACGCGCCATTGCGTTGCTTTGAGGTTCTGGAAACCATAGAGATCCGCGAAGGCGACGCCGTGGCACGGCTGGAACCCGCAAGTTCGCTGGAGATTGATTTCGCCATTGATTTCGCCGACCGCGCGATTGGTCAGCAACGCAAATCCATGTCGATGGCGAATGGCGCCTTCGTGCGCGAACTTTCCGATTGCCGCACCTTTTGCCGCCAGTCAGATGT
>JBAUHP010000438.1:0-5062 GCA_049680345.1 Albidovulum sp.
AGGTTGTTGGCGATGATCGGATTGGCCGAGTTTTCTTTGTAAAGATCCTCATAGATCGCAATCGCGGCTTCAATATCGCCCGCGGCCTCCAAGATGCCCGCCTTGGCCCATAACAGCTCGGCTGAATTAGGCACTGCGGCAAGACCTTCATCAAGCACCCCTGCGGCCTCGGCTTTGCGCCCCTCGTCAGACAAGAGCACACGGTAAAGGGCCAACCAGACCAGCGGGCGGGCGCGGTCAACGGTAAGGATCTTGCGGTACGCATCTTCGGCAACAGCGGGATTACCCGCCATGCCCTGAACTGCGGCATTTATATATTGCAGATCAAGGTTTTGCGGGTCATCGGCAAGGATCTTTGCGGAATAAGCAAGGGCTTGTTCATTACGGCCATTGTTCAAATGGTTGCGCAAAACGGCAATTTTCGCGTCAATCTTGGCTCCTTCTTCAGAGGCCAGTGTTTCAAGGTAAGTTACCGCGTCACCTGCGCGCTGTTGGCCTTCAAGGACCGCAGCGCGGATCCCGGCCACATCGCCAAACAAACTGGGGTCGCTCAAATTTTCGAGCTCTCTCGCGACAGCTTCGGCGCGCGACCAATCCTTGATCGACAGATATATCCGGCCCAAAGGCAACAACAGATCCTTGTTGCCGGGTGACAAGCGCAAGGCCTCGATCAGCACAGTTTCAGCTGCCAATAGCTTGTCTTCGCCGGCAAGAACTTGTGCGTGGCGTAAGGATTCCGCTGGTGCGCGGCCCGATGCGTCAACAGCCTGCGCCAGCATTTCGCGCATGAGGTCGCGGTTTCCGTCACGCTCATAGGCTTGCGCCATAAGCGTCATAAGATCTGCGTCGCGCGGGTTTTGATCAATGGCACGGCGCAGCAAGGTGATGGCCTCGCCGACCTGATCGCCCAAAATCAGCCAGGTCGCCTTAAGCTTGACCGCCTCGATCTGTCCCGAATCTTCGGAAAGCACGTCTTCAACCAATGCACGCGCCGCAACCGCGTTTCCGACTGCAAGCTGCATGCGCGCCAGACCGACTTTGATAGCGCGGGTTTCGTTGCCGTCGGTTTCGGTCTTGAGAATATCTTCCATCTCGGCGATGGCGCCGTTGCGGTCCCCAAGATCAAACAGAAAACCTGCGCGCGCCGAACGGAAGATCGACACCGATTTTCCCGATTTTATAGCAGCGTCCAATTCGGCAATCGCCGCTTCGGGGCCGCGATAGAGACCAAGAAAGCGAACCAGTTCAACTTCAGGGGCCGCGTCATCGGATGCGGGGTCAATATTGGCGCGCAGATAGGCCTCGGCCTTGTCATATTCCTTGCGCGCAAGATACCAACGCACCAGCGCTTCTTGCATCTCTGGCGCATCGGGGAACTGCGCCAACATGCCGATCAAGCCTTGCTCAACTTCGGCATCTTTGCCCAAGGCGGCCAGAATGGATAGGCGCTGCGCATACAAAAGCCGCTCTTGCGGGGCCAGTTCTATTGCACTGTCGATCTCGACCAATGCCGCGTCAAGCGATTGTGCTCGGATAAGATCGTCGATAATGACCTTGCGCAAGAATAGTTCTTCGGGCGCGGTTTCGCGCAAGGCGCGCGCCGCCTTTACGCGGGCAACCTGTACGGCGGCATCGTTTGCCTCAACCGCCTGACCATAGTCGTTGAAAATCTTGAGTGCCTGCAGACGCACATCACCTGGGTCAACCGCCAAACCGGTCGCGATGAATTTTCCCGCATCAACCCACTGACCGTTGGCCGCAGCCATATCGGCCAGTGCCTTCAACCCTTGAAGGTCATTGGGGTATTGTTCAACCAAGCGCAAGAACTGGCCGTAAGCCTCTCTTACATTGCCACGTTTGTATTCTGCTTCAGCGTAGGCCACACGCGCATCGCGGTGGCCGCCGTCAAGTTTGAACACGTTGCGAAATTCTACCAGCGCGCGCTCAACATCACCCGCCTGAAGGTAGGTTAGGCCAGATTGATAATACCTCTCAGCGCGTTCTTGCGCGGTGTCGCAAGCCGAAACCAGAAGCGTTACCGAAAGCAGTGCAGCGTGGGCGAGTGAGCAAAAACGCATTATATCCCTCAGGGATGAACAAGAGTCATGGCAATCTGACGCCGGCGTTCCCGACCGGGCCGATTGGGCTTTGGCAGACTATCATATCGCGCGCAAGTTGCGAGTACTGCAACAGCGGCTCAATAACCGGTCCCCCTCATTACTGTACCAACGGTCTTGATCAGTGTGGTCATGTCAGTCAAAAAACTAAGCTTTTCATCATAAAGCGTGTCATACTCTGCACGCTTGTAGAAACCGGATTCATTGCGATCCGATATCTGCCACAACCCCGTAAGGCCGGGGCGCAGCCCGTAGTAGGCAAGCCCTTCATAGATCGCGCGTTGCGATGGCATCATCGGGCGCGGGCCAACAAGCGACATGTCGCCAACAATGACATTCCACAGCTGTGGCAGCTCATCCAACGAGGTCTTGCGCAAGAAACGGCCTGTCGCAGTTGTCCGCGGATCAAATTTCAGCTTTTGAGTCGTATCCCATTCTATGCGCGCTTCGGGGTTTTGTTCCAGATAATCGGCAAGCTGCTTATCGGCGTTTTCAACCATTGTGCGCAATTTCAGCATGCGGAAGGTCTTGCCACCTCGACCGACCCGATCGCTGGTGTAGAACGGGTTCTTACCCTCAAGCCCCACAATGATTGCCATGATGACGATCAAAGGGATAACGATAACGCTGGCCACGGCAACCGCGAACAGATCGAAGCAACGCTTCAGACCGTTACGGTAAATACCGCGGCGACGGGGCACCGTCACCAGACCAACGGGCGCACAGGCCTTAACTATATGATCAGATAGGTCATTCAACCGCATGGCGACGCAACATACAATATTTCAAAAATTCCAACAAAAAAATTCCAGTTTCACCGTTGACGGCAACCGAACGCATTCTCAAGTCTTCAGACTTGATACAATTTTCTCTATACATACCTAACACTTCACACCCCTTAAGCAAAACCCTATTCACCCTCTCTTACCTCCTCAGTCAGCACCGGTGTAGCATTGGTGGTATTTACGCACTTCTGCCCGTCAAAACATGGGGCTACATCCCACATAGGTTCTAAATAGGAAACAATCATGGCATGTTGATGGCTGCAGTGTCCTAAAACCGGCCTATATCGCCGGATCATGGCCGAATCATGCGCGGAGCGTCATAAATGGGTCCAACATCATTTGGTAACGCCATTAAGTTGACGAAGTCATGTGGGCATTACGGAACAGCCCAAACGAGTCGGCTGCCCACATTACCTTGGCACCGGAAAAGAAGGGCACTAACTTTGGCGACGGCGGAAGATCAAATGAATAAGGTCATGATGACCAGACCCGAAGAGACGGGAAATATTGGCTTTTACATGGATTTCTTCGGATTCCGCGAGCGTCCCTTCACGCTTGTCCCGGATCCGGATTTCCTGTTTTGGTCGGCCCAGCACAGACGTGCCTATTCGGTTCTTGAATTTGGCATATTGTCGCGTGCGCCGATTACCTTGGTGACCGGGGGCGTCGGTTGCGGCAAGACGACACTGTTGCGCGAATTGCTGCGCCAGTTCGGTGCCAAGATCACGGTGGGCCTGATTTCGAATGCGCAAGGCGGACGGGGCGAACTTATTCAATGGGTTTTGAACTCGCTTGGCGTGCCATTCGATTCTGCGGTCGGCTATGTTCAGCTTTTCCAGAAGCTTCAAGATTTCTTGATTGACGAATATGCCACCGGTCGGCGGGTCGTCTTGATCTTTGACGAGGCCCAGAATCTGTCGCCTGAAAGCCTTGAAGAATTGCGGATGCTGACCAATATCAACTCGGGTAAGGATGAAGTGATCCAGCTTGTGCTTGTCGGCCAGCCTGAATTGCGTGAAATGGTCCTTGATCCGTCACTGCGCCAGCTTGCCCAGCGCATTGCGGCCAGTTTCCATCTTCAGCCACTTGATCAAGCAGCAGTGGTTGAGTTGGTCGCCCACCGCTTGCGCGCCGCAGGTGGAACCGGCGGCGAGATTACACCGGCGGCGGCGATCATGGTGCATAAAGTCACACATGGCGTACCCAGACTTGTAAACCAGCTTTGCGATATGGCACTGCTTTACGCTTGGAGCACGGACAATCATCACGCTGATGAGCATGTGATCCAGTCTGTTTTGGATGATGGTGTATTTTTTGCGGCGCAAGTTGCGGCTGAAGAAGAGAAGCGTAAATGAACCTCGATCTTTCTTACTATTTCGCAATCTTCTTGCGACGAATTCACTATTTTATCATCACCACCGCGTTGGTTTCGGCGGCCTCTTTGGCCGCGGCACTGCTTTTGCCGTCGGTCTATGTTGCGGAATCCCTGCTTGTCGTTGAATCATCGCAAATTCCGGGCCAGTTGATCCCGCCAACCGTTCAGGCCGCTGCGATGGAGAAATTGCAGATCGTCGAAAACCGGCTGATGACGCGGCAAAACCTGTTGGATATTGCCAATCGCCTGAACGTTTTCAAAGACATCAAGAAAATGTCGCCCGATGAAATCGTCAACGAAATGCGCGATAACACATTGATCCAAAACAGCGCCGTACGGGGCGAGGCGACCACCATGTATCTGGCCTTTTCGGCTGAAACTGGCAACATCGCCGCCGGTGTCGTCAACGAATATGTGACCGTGATCTTGAACGCCGACGCCGAGATGCGCACCAAAGGGGCAGAAGGTACCGTCGATTTCTTCAGGCAGCAGGTCAAAAGCCTGAATGTGCAGCTTGATCAGATGAGCGCGCAGATCCTTGATTTCCAGAACAGCAACTCTGATGCTTTGCCATCAACCCTTGCTTACCGCCTTACCCAGCAAACCGGTCTGCAAAACAGCGTTGATGTGGCCATTCAGGACATCAAGCAGCTTCAAGACCAAAAAGATCGCCTGATTGCGATCTATAATGCAACCGGTCTGGTCACCAATAACCCGTCACTTCAAACCCCCGAGGCCCAGCAGCTTAAGCAATTGAACGATCAGCTGCAGCAAGCACTGGCGGT
>JBAUHP010000439.1:0-2893 GCA_049680345.1 Albidovulum sp.
TCGTGGCTTTGGGCCATGAAAACGCTGGTGTATTTTCAAATGACGACAAGCTTTGTGCGGCTTTCCTGAAAGCTGCGGAAGCCGAGGGCGAGGGGGCGTGGCGCTTGCCGATGGGGCCGGCCTATGACGCGATGCTGAAATCACGCATCGCTGATATGCGCAATTCTTGCGGGCGCGCGGCGGGGTCGATCACGGCGGCGCAGTTCTTGCGGCGGTTCGTCAAGGATGATGTGCCGTGGATCCATCTTGATATTGCCGGGGTCGCCTTGCCGCCCAAGGAAACCACGCTTGCACCCAAGGGCGCTTCGGGCTGGGGTGTGATGGCGCTGAACCGGCTGGTCAGGGATATGCTGGAGGACTGATGGGCGCGGTATTCTTCTATCACCTGACCCGCTCGCCGGTGGAAGCGGCCTTGCCGATGCTTTTGGAGCGAGCATTGGCAAAGGGCTGGCGGGTGGCGGTTCGGGCGCGCGAAGGCGCGCGGCTTGAATGGCTGGACGCCAAGTTATGGCTGGGTGCCGAGGACGGGTTCTTGGCGCATGGCATTGCCGGGGGCGCGCATGATGCAGCCCAGCCGGTGTTGCTGACGCTGGGGGCGGTGCCGCAAGGGGTTGCGTGTTTGATGGCGGTAGATGGGGCCGAGGTTTCGGCCGAGGAATGTCAGGCCGCCGAGCGGTCTTGTGTGTTGTTCGATGGCAATGATCCTGATGCGGTCGAGGTGGCGCGCGGCCAGTGGAAGGCGCTGACCAGGGCCGGAGTTTCGGCGCAATATTGGAGCGAGGACGGCGGGCGCTGGGCCAAGAAGGCGGAAGCCTGAGGGCTTTGCCCGGCGGTCTTTAGCGCCTGAGGATCAGCCGGTCTTGGGTCAGCGTCATCTCGAACTGGCTCAGATAACTCATCCCCAGAAGCGATGTGTCAAGGTCGCCGCCATTGACCATGGCGCGAACGTCTTCATCCTTGAACGGTCCCAAAAGAAAGCTTTTGAGGCGCACCGGGGCCGTCAGAACCATGCCATTGGCGGTGCTGGCGCGACCGGTATAGGCCAAAGTATCGGGGTCAAAGCCAACCCGGCGGGCATCGCGTTCGGTCAAGACGACATTGGTGGCACCGGTATCGACGACAAAGCGGACATTGGTGCCATTGACGGTGGTGTCTATGTAGTAATGCCCATCTTCGGCGGCCCGGATCTCGGTCCCATTCGCGGTTGTGACGGGTTTATGGGGCAAGGTCTGGCGGCGGATATCAGGCCAGAGGCCCGCCACCGCAACCGCGCCCACGAAGATCAGGCCCCAGATTGCGGCTTGTTGCGCGGTCTTGCCAAGGTTCTTGCGGTTTGCGGCCAGATATGACCCGGCCACGGCAACCAAGATCAGGCCAAGGTAGATAATTCGGGCGGTTTCGTCACTGTCCATTTGTTATAAAAACCCTGTTCCACGTATCCCGTCGAGCACAAACTGCACGGAAAGTGCGGCCAGCAACATGCCCAAAAGCCGCGTTATGACAATAATTCCGGTGCGGCCAAGGGCGCGTTCGATCAAACCGGCGGCCAAGAAGAACAGATAAGCCGAGATCACCACAAGAACCATCACCCCGTGGATGGCCAAAATATGCGGGATGCCAGAGGTTGGCGCGTTATTGACCAACAAGATCATCGTGGTGAAGGCGCCGGGCCCGGCAATCAGCGGGGTTGCCAGCGGAAAGACCGATGGGTCGTGATTGGGGTCGATCTGCTGGCCTTCACGGCGCTGGGTGCGCCGTTCAAACAGCATGTCGAGGGCGGTGATGAACAGCAATATACCGCCCGAGATTTTGAATGCGGGCATGGAAATGCCGATGCCGGCAAGGATCTTGTCGCCCAAAAGGCCAAAGAGCGTAAGCAAGACCACCGCAATCAGGCACGCACGCAAGGCAACCGTGCGGCGGTGCGCCTCATCCATGCCGCGCGTCAGGGCCACGAAGAGCGGCGCCAGCGCAATCGGATCAACGATCACAAACAACGTCACGAAGGCGGTCAGGTAGAATTGAAGTTCCAAAACGCTTAAGCCTCTGCCATTTCAAGCTTTTGTGCGGCTTTCAGCCAAAGCTCTTCTGCGCGGTCAAGTGCGCCCATCACCTCGGCGTATTTCTTTTGCCACACGACCGCCTCTGCGGGATTCTCGTAAAGTTCAGGGGCTGCCAGTTTCTTGGCCAATTTGTCGCGCATTTCGTTGAGTTTGGCGAGCCTTTCTTCGCATTTGCGAACCTCGGCCTTCATGGCCAGAATGGCATCACGCGAGGGGCGGGCGGCTTTTTCCTTGGGCTTTTCGGCAATTTTCTCTTTGGGTTTATCGGCGTCATCGCCTGCCAAAAGCTCGCGCCGGTAAGCGTCAAGATCATGCGCATAGGGGGCCACCGCGCCGCCTTTGACCAGCCACAAGCGATCCGCCACAAGGCTGAGAAGGTGCATATCATGGCTGACAAGGATCACGGCGCCCGAATATTCGGTAAGTGCGGTGACCAGGGCTTCGCGGCTTTCGATATCAAGGTGGTTGGTCGGTTCATCAAGGATCAAGATATGCGGGGCGTCGATGGTCGCGAGCAACAGCGACAGACGCGCCTTTTGCCCGCCTGATAGGCGGCCCACGGCGGTATCGGCCTGATCGGCGCCAAGACCGAAACCGGCAAGACGGGCGCGCAGTCTGGGCTGCGATTCGCCCGGACGCTGGCGCATGATGTGCTGAAGAGGTGTCTCATCCAGATAAAGTTCATCCACCTGATGCTGGGCGAAATAGCCGATGCGCAGCTTGGACGAGCGTGTGACTTTGCCGGCACAAGGCGCAAGCTTGCCCGCCAGCAGTTTTGACAAGGTTGATTTGCCTTCGCCGTTGCGGCCCAAAAGGGCGATGCGGTCATC
>JBAUHP010000440.1:0-5995 GCA_049680345.1 Albidovulum sp.
TCGGCGCATTCACCGAAGATGCCTCGATGCATCCATGGGCCAATCTGCCGGTAAAGATGACACTTTTCGTCCATGACGGCCTTGGGCAAACCGGCCAGTCAGCCCCGCATGCGCTTGACCTGCCGGCGCGGCGGTTCTTTGATCCGCTGGCCTCTGCTGTTGTCGAGATGCGCCGCGATTTGATGTGGTCGGCAGATAACGCCCCCCGCGCTTTGCAAATCTTGCGCGCCATAACCCATCGCCCCGAAGGCTTTATCCGCAACAAGCGCGCCTACCTGATGCTGCGCACGGCTATCCGGCGGCTGGACGCGGGGCTGGCAAACGCCCCGATCACCGCTGATCTGCGCGCCGAACTGGCCACGGCCCTGTGGGACGCTGCACTTTTGATTGAAGACGGCGGGCTTGATGATGCGCTTGAGCGTATGCGCCAGGCGCAAGAACGCCTGTCCGAGGCAATCCGAAACGGCGCCAGCCCGGAAGAGATCCAAAAGCTAATGGATGAATTGCGCGCCGCGACCGACCAATATCTGACGATGTTGGCCGAACGCAATGAACAAGACCCCTCTGACCGTTTCACCAAGAACCAGCCCACCCAGAACTTCACCGAAGATCAGCTGCAACAGATGATGGATGAAATCCAGAAACTGATGGAAGAAGGCCGCATGGCCGAGGCGCAAGAGCTTCTGGAACAGCTTAACCAGCTGATGGAAAACCTGAAGGTCACGCAAAGTGAGGGCGGCGAGGGTAAACGCCGGGGTCAGGGTGGCAAGTCGATGGAAGATCTGCGTGACACTTTGCGCGATCAGCAAAACCTGTCGGATGACGCCTTTCGCCAGGGGCAACAGACCCAGCCCGGCGGGGCACCGCAACCGGGCGAAGATGCAAAGCCCGGACAGCCGGGCCAAGATGGCGAGGCGATGCAAGGCCAGGGCGATAATGGCGATCAGGGCCAAAGCCTTGCCGATCGCCAGCGCGCATTGCGCCGCGAACTTGAACGTCAACGGCAGGCCTTGCCCGATGCCCAAGGCCAAGATGCCGACCGCGCCCGACGTGCCCTTGAAGGCGCTGAAAGCGCAATGGGCGAGGCCGAGCAGGCCCTGCGTGACGGTGATATTCCCGGCGCCATCGACCGTCAGGCCGAAGCGATCCAGCAGTTGCATGAAGGTATGCGCAGCCTAAGCGACGCATTGGCGCAAGATGAAAACCGTTTGCCGGGCGGTGATGGTCAGGCACAAGCGGGCAGCAACCGCGAAGTCCCGCGTGACCCGTTGGGCCGCACCGAAGGGACAAACGGCCAAAGCGGCACTGAAGAGGGGATGTTGCAAGGCACTGATGTCTACCGCCGCGCCCGCGATCTTTTGGATGAGATCAGGCGCAAATCGTCCGACCCGTCCCGCTCAGCCGTCGAACTTGACTATCTTAAGCGGCTATTGGAGCGGTTTTGATTTCCAAACGGCTGGCCACAGCCTGTCCGATCTTACTCTGCTGATGTGCCGCGCATCGATTCCGTCGTCGACTTCAT
The DNA here is from genome assembly GCA_049680345.1 of Albidovulum sp. Classification (GTDB taxonomy): domain Bacteria; phylum Pseudomonadota; class Alphaproteobacteria; order Rhodobacterales; family Rhodobacteraceae; genus TMP-24. The sequence continues at coordinate 1,523 of JBAUHP010000440.1, forward strand.
GCGATCATCCATCCAGATACGCAGCGAATCTATACCCGCAGAATAACGCATGATCACCGGAGCGGCGGCCGGGAAACGTGCCGAAAATTCTTCGGACAGGATATAGGGAAGAAGCAACAGCACCATGACCATAAGGGATGCCAGAAAACCGCGACGAAAGCCGTAGCGACGTTGGCGTTGGGTTTCGGGCGCGTCGCGTGCGGCGGCTTCATGGCGGCGCTCAGACGTCGCCCTTAAGGTCGAGTTGATCTCTTCAATATCGGGCAAAAGTTCGCGCCGTGCGGTGGGCGAGACGAGCTTGTCTTCCGGCAGGTCAAGATCATCCTCATCTTCATCTTCATCGTCGACATCAGCATTGGCATCGCTTTGTCCGGCTTTTGGGCGCGCCCTGGTGGTCAGCAGGCCCAAATCGCCCTGCGTTTCAATATTGTGGCCTTCGGTTCCACGGGCGCGGTTTTCGCGGGCCGCTTCTTCGCGCAACACGTTCAAAACCGCATCGTCAAGCGTGCGGCGGCGTATATCGGGGCGTTTTTGCGCGGTCTCTTTGGCCGCAGCGGCAGGCTCTTCGGCGACAGCGTCGCGCTTGGCGGCCGGTTCTTGCGCGGTTGCGGCGCCGATGTCGTCTTCATTGTCTACATCATGCTTGGCAAGACTGTCGGCGCGGGCGGTTTCGCGCAAGGTCTTCGCCGAATCCTGAAACCATGTGGTGCCGCAGTTGGAACATTGCACATCACGCCCTTCATCGGGAATGACCGCGTCCTCAACTTCGTATTGCGCATCGCAATTCGGGCAGATCAACCGCATAACTTTGTTACCCGCTTTTTCTTATAGCATTACCAGACAATAGCTGATCTGGCCTTTGGTCGTGCCATGTTGTAGCAAGCCCGAGGGCGTGATCCAAGCCTTTGTGGCGACCTCACGACGAAAAGGTTAATCAGCGTTGGCATTGCCACAATTTCAGATGGTGCGGACCAGGTGATAGAGTTCGATAATGTAACGCTTGGCTATCCCGGCGCCGATCTTTTGTCCGACGTGGCCCTGAAACTTGCACCCGGTTCTTTTCATTTTCTGACCGGCCCGTCAGGGGCGGGAAAGACCTCACTGATCCGGCTCTGCTATGGTGAGATGACCGCAAAGTCAGGAAATATAAAGGTTTTTGGTCAAGATCTGGCATCCATGTCGCGTGATGATATTGCGCTGATGCGGCGGCGCATTGGGGTTGTGCATCAAGATTGCCAGTTTCTTGATCACCTCTCCTTGATCGAAAATGTGGCCATGCCACTTCAGGCCTCGGGCAAACCCACCGACGATGCGGCCCTTGCAGAATTATTGGCCTGGGTCGGGCTGACCGGGCAGGCAAATGCCTTGCCGCCCTCGCTTTCCGGGGGGGAGCGCCAGCGCGCTGCCCTGGCGCGGGCGGTTATCACCTCGCCCGACGTGATTTTGGCTGATGAGCCTACCGGCAACGTCGATTGGGACATGTCGCTGCGGCTGTTGAAATTGCTGGCAGAGCTTAACCGCATGGGCAAAACCATCCTGATCGCCACCCATGATATGAACCTGATACGTGCGGCCAAAACGCAGGTCGCGGCGCGGGTCTTGCGCATTTCGGGCAAAAAGCTGCAATTGGCGGGGACGGATCTGTGAGAGACGGTTTGGGCCGGATGCGCGCGCTGGTTAGCGGAAATTCGGGGGCCGACCGTGTGGTTCCGGCCTCTGGCCACACCGCCACGCTTACCGGCATTACGGCCGCAATCATGGCCTTCCTTGCCGTATTCGCACTTGCCCTGTCGCTGACCACCGGGCGTTTGGCCGACCGTTGGGCCGGGGCCTTGTCCAAAACCGCCACCATCCGCATATCCGCCCCCGCAGACCAGCTTGACCGCCAGACCAACAAGGTGATCGAGGTTTTGCAAACCACGCCGGGTGTTGCCAATGCCCGCGCCCTTGGCCCCGATGAGATCGGCGATCTGCTGGAACCCTGGATCGGCCCCGATCTGCCGGTTGATGCGCTTCCCATTCCGCGCCTTGTCGCCATTACCGAAGAGGGGGCAGGGTTTGACGCCGAAGGTCTTAAGCTTCGACTGGCGGCTGAAGCACCCGGCGCGGTGCTTGACGATCACCTGCGCTGGCGCAAACCGCTGGTTGAGGCGGCGGGGCGCATCCGCGCGCTTGGCCTGCTGTCACTTATCTTGATCGGTGGTGCGACCGCCGCGATGGTTACCCTTGCCACCCAAGCGGCCCTTGCCGCCAACAGACAGGTCATTTCGGTTCTGCGGCTGGTGGGCGCACGCGATACATTCATCGCCCGCGCCTTCGTGCGCCGCTTTACCTTGCGCGCTTTTTTCGGCGCGCTTATCGGCACCTTATTCGGCATGATCGCTTTGATGTTCATGCCCGAGGCCAGCCCCGAAGGCGGCTTTCTGACCGGCCTTGGTTTTGTCGGGCTGCAATGGCTTTTGCCCTTCTCAATTCCGGTCTTGGCGGCCATTGTTGCCTTTGGCGCCACACGCGCTGCCGCATTCCGTTCGCTTAGGATGGTCAAATGAAAACTGCCTGGCAATATGTTCTGTCGCTTATCTTCATTATCCAGATGTATCTGGCGATGCCGGTGATGGCGCTTTGGTGGACCCCCATTGCCCTGGTTCGCCGCGATGGGGTTTTCGATGCGGCACATGCCTATTGCAACTGGGTACGTCGTTCGGCGGCGTTTTTGGTTGGCCTGAAATCCGAAATCCGGGGCGAAGTGCCGCAAGACGAGGTTATCATTGCCGCCAAACATCAAAGCTTTTTCGACATCATCATGATTGTCTCGGTGGTGCCGCGCCCGAAGTTCATCATGAAAAAGCAGCTCATGTGGGCGCCGATCCTGGGTTGGTATGCCAAGCGGATGCGCTGCATCCCGGTCGATCGCGGCAAGCGCAGCCTGGCAATGGCCAAGATGGTTGCCGATGTGAAGGCCAGCGCCGATCAGCCCGGCCAGCTTGTGATCTATCCGCAAGGCACGCGCGTGGCGGCTGGCGCGACCAAGCCCTACAAAATCGGCGTTGGTGTGCTTTACGACCGACTGGCGCATGACTGCGTGCCCGCCGCGACCAATGTCGGGGTCTTTTGGCCGCGCCACGGCATTTTGCGCAAGCCGGGGCTGGCTGTGGTTGAATTTTTGCCGCGCATTCCAACCGGCGAAAGTGTTGAAGCTTTCATGACCCGGCTGGAGCGCGACGTAGAAGATGCCTCAAACCGCCTGATGTCCGAGGCAGGATTCGTCGCAAGGGATTAGATCATGGAGTTTATTACCAGCCTCGACGATCTAAGCGCACATTACGGCACGCCGGGGCAAGCCTCGCTTGTCAAAGTGGCCCGGCGGATGACGCCCGCCTACCGCGCCTGGGTCGCGCGCAGCCGCTTTTGCGTGCTGACAACCGTGGGCCCGGAAGGCACCGATGCAAGCCCGCGCGGCGACGATGGCCCGGTGGTGTTTGAAATCGACCCCGGCACGCTGGCTTTGCCCGACTGGAAAGGCAATGAGCGCACAGACAGTTTGCGCAATATCGTTCGTGATCCGCGCGTCAGCCTGATGTTTTTCGTCGCCGGATCCAACACTGTGGTGCGGGTGAACGGCCAAGGCAAGGTTACGGCGGATGAGACCTTGCGCGCCCGCTTTGCCCGCAGTGGCAAGACCCCGCGCACCGTCACCTTGATCGCGATTGAAGAGGTTTATTCCCAATGCGCCCGCGCCTTGATGCGCGCCGGCCTTTGGACGGATGGCGATCAATCCGCAGGCCTGCCCAGCGTCGGCGACATGCTGGCCGAAATGACCGGCGGTGCTATCGACGGGGCGGCATATGATGCCGAATGGCCGGGGCGGGCATCTGCGACTCTGTGGTAATGGCTAGCGGTGCTACGCCGCCAAACCCTTCGACCCCATGGCAAGGAACTTTTCCCGACGATCGCGGATCAGCTCGGCGGGCTTTTTGCCTGATAGCGCCTTCAACTGTGCCTCAATCGCCTTGCCGACACTTGCGATGGTTTCCGCCTTTTGCCGTTGGGCACCGCCCAAGGGTTCAGGGATGATTTCGTCAATCACACCAAGCTTGAACAGATCTTGCGCGGTCAGCCGCAAGGCATTGGCCGCTTCGCGCATCCTTTCGGCATCTTTCCACAAGATCGAGGCACAGCCCTCGGGCGTGATCACCGAATAGATCGAATGTTCCAGCATCAAGACCCGGTTGGCAGTGGCGAAAGCCACAGCCCCGCCCGATCCGCCTTCGCCGATGATCACCGAAATCAGCGGCACACCGATTTGCAGGCATTTTTCAGTGGACCGCGCGATTGCCTCGGATTGTCCACGCTCTTCCGCGCCCTTGCCGGGGTAAGCGCCGGGTGTGTCGACCAAAGTCACCACGGGCAGATGAAACCGATCGGCCAGATCCATAAGCCTGATGGCTTTGCGGTAGCCTTCGGGGCGCGCCA
>JBAUHP010000441.1:0-14807 GCA_049680345.1 Albidovulum sp.
GTCGTCACCCCTTTGGCAATATCCGCCAAGGATCGCGGCTCACGCAGCAACACCTCGGCATTGCCGCGCAACGTGCCCGCAACCAGCGCCCGGGCGGTGTCATGATCAAGCCCCTGGCGTTCAAACCAGCCGATCATATGCGCCATGAACCCGACAGTAGCCCCCGAAAACGCGCCAAAAGTGGCAGCGGCGGTAAAGACCGCCTCATCGGTGAAGGCGTGAACCGGGCCGATATGGCCCAAAAAGCCGCGCCAAAAATCATCATCCGGGCACAAGATCGCGGGGCCCATACCGTAAGCATTGGCATAGCCCGGCATCATGCCAATATAGCCGCTTGCGGGGTGGACCACCTGCCGCAACCGCGCAACCCCGGTTCCCGCCATTGCCGAAAGCACGGTCTGACCTTCGCGAAACTGTAAGCCTTCCAATATCGACGCGCCGCTATCGGCGGGCAGGCAAACCAGCACGGCTTCAGCCGCATCGACAACTGCTTGATTGCTGCAGGCGACCTCGGCCCCGAACGCCTCGGCCATCCGCGCCGCAGTCTTGGCCCCGCGCGGGGACAGCACGAACCTGTGCCCCGATCCCGCCAACCCGCGCATCAACAGACTGGTCAGCCCGCCGACCCCCAATATGCCGACAACTGCCATCAGGGCATCTCCTCCAACACTTCGGCTATCAGCCTTGCGGTCACCGCGATATCCTCGTCGGTATGCACAATGGAGGACAGCGAATGCAGCGTCGCCGACGGGTTCATATAAACGCCCTTGTCGATCAGCCGCACCGCGAAGTCGCGAAACTTGACCCGGTCCACATGCCCGCAAAAATCCCGGAAGTCGGTAATTTCATCGCGATCGGTAAAGAAGATCTGGAACATCGAATTGACGCCCTGGCAGATCACCTTATGGCGGTTAGAGCCTTTGGCGACGCGCTGTATCTCCGCCGTCATCTTCTGCCCCAGATCCTTGATCTTGGCAAAACCCGCCTGATGATCGGCCAGCATCGTCTCAAGCATCACCTTGGTCACATGCAGCGCCAGCCGCCCGGCGTTATGGGTGCCAAAGTGCAAGACCTTCCCCCATTCAAGCCCTGCCATAATCTCATCGCGCGCGCCGATCATCGCCATCGGCATGCCACCACCCAAAGCCTTGCCGTAAGTGACGATATCGGGTGAAAGCCCGTAAAGTTCGGCACACCCCCCGGCCGCCAGCCGAAAGCCGGTGACGGTTTCATCCAGATAAAACAACGCCCCATATTCGCGGCAAAGCTCTTGCATGCGCTGCAAATAGCCGGGCTTGGGCGGGATCACCCCCATATTCGACATCACCCCTTCGGTGACGACGCAAGCCGCCTCGCGGCCATGAATTGCCATAGCGCGCTCAAGTGCGGCGACATCATTCCAGCGCACCACGATCGTGTCGCGCCAACTGTCCTCGGTCATCCCAGAGCTGTCGGGAATGCGGATCGGATCATTGGGATGGCCAAGCATCGTGGGCGGATATGGGTTGGTGTTGATCAGAACCGAATCCCACCAGCCGTGATAATGCCCTTCAAACTTGATGATCTTGCGCCGCCCGGTATGGCCGCGGGCCAGACGAAAGGCCGCCATCGCGGCCTCGGTCCCGGTGTTGGCGAACCGGACCTTGTCGACATGCGGCAGCAGACCTACAAGCATTTCGGCCACCTCGACCTCAACCTCCAGAGCTGTGGCAAAATGGGTGCCGCGCGCAACCTCACGCGCAACGGTTTCGGCAATCTTGGGATGCGCGTGACCCAAAGGCAGCGCACCAAAGGCCATCATCCAGTCGATATATTCGCGCCCATCCACATCATAAAGCCGCGCGCCTGCCCCATGGCTCATGTAGCGCGGCGTGCCGCCAAAGGCCGCAGGCCCGCGCGAGGCTGAAGAAACCCCCTCGACCAGCACCTTGCGGCCACGCGCAAACAGCGCTTCTGACTTTGGATTATGCATCGCGAACAGAGCCCCCATTTTCTTGCAACTGCGCGCCACCCTAAGGCAGGCCCTTGATGCTGTCACCGACCCATTCGGCAGATGTTGCCACTGGTGCGGCGCAATTCACCCATTTTCAATGGCGTTCAGCCGTAGAAACCCAGCGTCCGTTTTCAGTTTCATCGCCGGTGTCGAGCGCCGACCGGCTCCTCGCTTGGGCGTTTGCTGCATCCAATGGCGAGAATTCTACAACCTTTTGGTTTAGGGCGGCATGGTCAACCAAAAGACCCCGTTCAGACAGGATTTCTTGAAGGTCGTCGGCCCTGGCCCACGCCCGTCTTCATAGCATTGCATCAAAAGCCATGACGGCGCAGCTCGTCTGCAATCAGCGATCTGGATGCGATATCGCGGGTCGGAAAGGCGGCAAAGTAATGCGCAGCACTCGCATCTGGCTTGCGCTGGCGGACCGTCTGTCGCCAGCGTGCTGCCGCGTCGTGACGCCCTGCCAGCCCATTTGCAACCATAGCTACCATGGCAATCAGGTAGTGTGCGCCGGGCGTGGCGGCCGCCCGGTCTGCCCAGCGGGCGGCCGCGGCATAGTCGCCGGATTGGATGAACATTTGCGACCTGACCCCATGCATGCCGTATAGCAACGGGTCCAGCGGGCTAAGCTGCAATGCTGTGTCCAGTCCGACCTCAGTCGCAGCCAGGTTTCCGGTCAGCATCGACGTCATGGCTGCAGAATAAAATCCCTGCGCATAGTTGGGGTTCAGCGAGGTGGCCCGGTCAAGCCATTCCGCGGCCGCGTCAAGGTTATGGGTCAACCAATGCGAACGGCCCATGGTAAAATTGGCAAAAGGATCCAGCGAGTCCAATTCCAACCCTCTTTCGGCATGATGGCGTGCTGCGCGCGTTGATCCTTTCACATCGGGCCCAAGATGAAGAAACGCCTCGAGAAAACTTGTGAAGGAAAGACCCGCATGCGCGCGCGCAAAACGCGGGTCCAGCATCACTGCCCGTTCGAAGAGGCCCTTTGCCCGTTGATTGTCGATGGTGGTAAAGCGATAAAGGTGTTGCAGCCCCAGATGATAACTGGCCCAGGCATCCAGCGTCTCGATCGCGGCCATTTGCGCGCTGCGGGCCTCGTTCAGAGGAATGTAAACGTCCAGCGCCGTGACAAGATGTGCGACGATGCGGCTGCGAAGCTCGTCGATTGCTTCAAGCGGAGCCCGAAGCCGATCACCCCAGATCACCTCGTTGGTGCTCGCGTCGGAAAGTTCGAGCGTGACGGCCAGCCCACTTACATTGGCTTCGATGATCCCGGAAAGGACATAGCGGGCACCAAGTGCGGTTGCGATAAGGTCAAGGTCCGGATCAGGCGTGCGGAACCGAAACGACGACCCACGCGCGATCACCGCCAGCCAGCGAAGACGCGACAACGCCTGAATGATCTCATACGGGATTGCATCCGCAAGGATGGCAAGCTCGGGCGTCATCGCCAATGGTCGAAACGGCAAAATGGCAATCGAGGGCTTCCCTGTTAACGGAGTGTTCGGTTCCGGGGAGACCACTGCGGCGCCGGCCTGTGCCGGAGCGGTTTCCACAACCTCGACGACGAAACGAAAGCCTCTTCCATGCACTGTCTTGATCGTCGCCTGACGCCGGCCGTCGTCGCCAACCGCTATTCGCGCCGATCTGATGCGGCTGGAGATGCTGGCGTCCGACACGCTCTGCCCATGCCAGACGTTTTCGACGATCTCTTCCTTGGTCACCATTCTGTCGTGGTGGCGAACAAGGTGACAAAGAAGCGCAAGAACCTGCGGCTCCAGCCGCACCGGCTCGGTGCCGCGCGTCAGCTCAAACCGTTCGGGATCAAGTCGGAAGTCACCAAAAATCCACGTCATGCGGCATGATAGTGCAGAATCACAACTTTCTACATGAAATCTTCAGGACTCCATCAAGCACACCCAGATCAAAAGCGCGATATTCGACGGATAGCGGGGCATTGGGCCGCGCGCATTGGAAGGCAAGGAGTAAGACATGGACGCCAAGACCATACGCTCAACCAAGGGACGCGGGATGCTTTACGAAAGCATTCTGGACACAGTTGGCGATACGCCAGTGGTGCGGATCAACAACCTCGCACCGAAAGGGGTGCGGGTTTATGTGAAAGTGGAATCCTTCAATCCGGCAGCCTCGGTCAAGGACCGGCTGGCATTGAACATCATCGAAGCGGCAGAGCGCGACGGCACCCTGAATCCCGGGCAAACCGTGGTAGAGGCGACCAGCGGCAACACTGGCATCGGACTCGCGATGGTCTGCGCGCAAAAGGGGTATCCACTGGTTGTGACAATGGCCGACAGCTTTTCTGTCGAGCGGCGCCAGCTGATGCGGATGCTGGGCGCCAAGGTGGTGCTGACCCCGCGCGCGCAGAAAGGCACCGGCATGTACATGAAAGCCGTCGAGCTGGCCGAGAAGCACGGCTGGTTTCTGGCCCGCCAGTTTGAAACCTCGGCGAACGCCGACATCCATGAAGCGACCACCGCGCGGGAGATCATCGGCGACTTTGCCGGAGATCGGCTGGACTATTTGGTGTCTGGCTATGGCACCGGCGGAACGGTGACCGGGCTTGCGCGTGTTTTGCGTAAAGAGCGACCAGAGACGCGGATCATTCTGACCGAACCGGCAAACGCCCAGCTGGTTGGAAGCGGCATTGCGCAGGTGCGCAGCGCAGATGGTGGGCCTGCTGCGGGCCACCCAAGCTTTGAGCCGCATCCCATTCAGGGATGGACACCTGATTTCATTCCGAACGTTTTACAAGAATGCCTCGACAGCGGTGGCTATGATGAGTTGATTCCGGTCGCGGGTGCCGACGGCATCGCTTGGGCCAAAAAGCTGGCGCAACGCGAGGGGATTTTGACCGGAATTTCAGGGGGTGCGACTGTCGCTGTAGCGATGGGAATTGCAGAACGTGCAGAGCCGGGTTCGGTGATCCTCGCGATGCTGCCCGATACTGGCGAGAGATACCTGACAACCCCGCTGTTTACCGACATTCCCGAAGACATGGATGCGGATGAGGCCGCGCTGTCACAATCCACGCCCGGATATCGGATGGGCTGACCCCCGCAATAAATCAGCAATTGGGAGAAAGAGATGAGCAGGCACGAAACAGCTGTCGCTGAAGAAACGCTCGACCCTGCCGATTGGGACGAGACCCGCGTTCTGGCGCATCGGATGGTCGATGATGCAATCGACCGTATACAAGGGCTGCGTGACCGGCCGCTCTGGCAAGATATGCCCGCCTCGGTGCGCAAGAATTTTGTCGGCCCGGCGCCGCAGGGGCCCAAACCGCTGGAGGCCGTGTATTCCGAAATCACTGCAAATCTTTTGCCGCACCCAATGGGCAACCAGCACCCGCGGTTCTGGATGTGGTACATGGGGGCCGGAAACTTTACAGGCGCCTTGGGGGATTTTCTGGCGGCAATTGACGGTTCCAACCTGGGGGGTGGAAATACGGCTGCCACACTGGTGGACCGGCAAGTGACCGAATGGATCAGTGAAATGATGGGGTTTCCGGAAGGTGCCAGCGGAACCTTGGTCAATGGCGGCTCCATGGCCAATATCATCGGACTGATGGCGGCCCGCAACGCCATGGCCGGGGTCGATCTGCGCCAGGACGGCGTGGCATCAATGCCCGAGCCCTTGCGGTTCTACGCCTCTGATCAGGTGCACAACTGTCATGAAAAGGCGATGAACTTGCTCGGGTTGGGCAAAGGGGCGTTGTGCAAGGTGCCGTCGAACGACGCGTTCCAGATGGATGTCGTCAAACTGAAGGCCATGATCCATGTGGATCGCTCGAAAGGGATCCGACCGGCCTGCGTGATCGCAACCGCAGGCACCACCAACACCGGCTCCATCGACGATCTGTCCGCGATTGCCGACCTTTGTCGTGCCGAGCGTATCTGGTTGCATGTCGATGGCTGTGTCGGAGCGCCAATCGCCATTTCGCAGCAGAACCGTCATCTCGTTGCAGGCTTGGAACGTGCGGATTCTGTGGCGCTTGATCTGCATAAAGGATTCCATGCACCCTTTGACGCGGGCTGCGCCCTCCTGCGAGATCGTCGCCAGCACCGGACAACCTTTGCTGAAGATGCGGAATACCTTCAGAAAATGTCACGTGGCATCGCGGCATCCGAATTCTTGCACGACTACAATCTGGATACCTCGCGCGGGTTTCGCGCGCTCAAGATCTGGATGATGCTGAAGGAGCACGGGGTGGGCAAGTTCGGCCGACTGATTGACCAGGGCATCGCGCAAGCGCAGTATCTGCGCGGATTGATCGCGAGCGCGCCCGCGCTGGAACTGATCGCACCGACCGTAACCGCCATAGTCTGCTTTCGGTTCAATCCCGGCGGCATGGAAGAAGCCGCGCTGCGTGCATTGAACATCGAGATCATGTTGCAGATGCAAGAATCTGGCATCGCCGCCGTTTCCGACACCACAGTGAAGGGCCACCATTGCCTGCGCGTGGCAATCTGCAATCATCGGACCCGGCGCAGCGATCTGGATCTTCTGGTGCATCAAATACTGAAAATCGGCGGTGATCTCTTGGCAATCGACGGCGAAGCAAGAAAGTGAAAACGGAATAGTCCGAACTCGCGACCTCGCTAATCAAGGTCCCAACCGCCCGGCCAGCGTCGCAAATCTGGCGCGACCAAGTCTGAAATGGCTTCGGGGGGCAAAAACGAAGGGACATTAGTTGTAGCGAAAAGGCGCTTGAGGCCAACACCCGTTGCACAATAGGTCTCCGGTGCGTTGATCACGCAAGCGCGCTGCCGCAGTTGCAAATGGTTTGTCTCCGCCCCGCGTGGCGGTTTGGCGCAGTCGGGTCGGCATTCATTTGGCCGCCCGCCGCCCAATCTCAGATTAAGTCAGAGCGAAGTTCAGGATTGCGAGCGCTGCAATCAGAAGGCGGGTTTCAAGAAGCCCTTCATCGGCCCCACCGTTCGCCGCCAGAACAACCTTGCGGCAAACGTCGAGGGCAGTTGCGACGGGCAGTGCCAGTGCTTTGTTTGCCATTGCGGCCAGCTCGCTACAGCCGATTTGCAGCGCTTCGTCTGTCAAACCACCCTCTGTCGAGGGTAGCCAGCCTTTCAAGCCATGCCGCAAACAGTGTTTCCACCGTCTGCCCCTCCGATGCGCACGGGAAGGCCGGGACCTGATCGAGTCCCTCGGCGGCTGTTTTTTGGTTCTTGCTCATCTTTATCACCTTTGATCAAGAATGTGCGGCCAACCGATACTGGCGGCAAGATGATCGAGGGGCGAACAGAGCAGGTCAAAGCTTGTGAGTTGTCGCCCTGTGGCGGAAAAAGTGGTGGGATCCCTTTCGATCACTCACATATTTTCCTATAACATCAAAAGCTTAGTGTTTGTGATTTGGTGGAGCAGATCGGGATCGAACCGACGACCTCGTCATTGCGAACGACGCGCTCTCCCAACTGAGCTACTGCCCCGCACCAAGGGCTAATCTGGTAGGTTTTGGTTTTTTGTCAAGATCCGGCTCGGCCCCCAGACCTGCAAAGGCCCGGCGCTTGGCCGGGCCTTATCACAGTGGTTCGCGCTGATTACTCTGCCGCGTCCAGATAGCTTTCCAAGGGCGGGCAGGTGCAGATCAAGTGGCGGTCGCCGTAAACATTGTCGACACGACCCACCGGCGGCCAGTATTTGTCGACCCTGAAGGATCCGGGCGGAAAGCAGCCCGCCTCGCGGCTATAGGGCCGGTCCCAATCGCCCACCAAGGCATTCACCGTATGAGGAGCGTGTTTAAGCGGGTTGTTTTCGGGGTCCATCTCACCCCTCTCAATCGCCGCTATCTCTTCGCGGATCGACAGCATGGCGGTGATGAAACGGTCAAGCTCGCCCTTGGTTTCTGATTCCGTCGGCTCCACCATCAACGTTCCCGCCACCGGCCAGCTCATCGTCGGGGCATGAAAACCGTTGTCGATCAGGCGTTTGGCAATATCGTCCACGGTAACATGGGCAGTTTCCGCGAAGGCGCGCGGATCTAAGATACATTCATGCGCCACCCGGCCCTTATCGCCCTTGAACAGCACCGGAAACGCGCCTTCCAACCGCTTGGCGATGTAGTTGGCATTAAGGATCGCCACTTTCGTCGCCTGCGTCAGCCCGGCCCCGCCCATCATCAAGATATACGCCCAGGAAATCGGCAGGATCGAGGCCGAACCATAAGGTGCCGCACTTACCGGGCCCTCTTCCCCACCAAGTTCGGGGTGGCCGGGCAAATGCGGTGCCAGATGCGCCTTCACACCAATCGGCCCCATGCCGGGGCCACCGCCGCCGTGCGGGATGCAAAACGTCTTGTGCAGGTTCAGATGGCTTACGTCACCGCCCAGATCGCCGGGCCGCACCAACCCCACCATCGCATTCATGTTGGCCCCGTCGATATAGACCTGACCACCAAGAGCGTGGGTGATCGCGCATACCTCTTTCACCGTCTCTTCGAACACACCATGGGTTGAAGGATAGGTGATCATGGACGCGGCCAGCCTGTCGCCCGCAGCCTCTGCCTTGGCCAGGAAATCATCCAGATCAATATCGCCGTTTTCGCGCGACTTCACCACAACCACCTTCAGCCCGACCATCTGCGCCGAGGCCGGGTTGGTGCCATGCGCAGATACCGGGATCAGGCAGATATCGCGTTCGCCCTGCCCTTGCGCGCGGTGATAGGCGGTGATGGTCAGCAGGCCCGCATATTCGCCCTGCGCACCCGAATTGGGCTGCAGGCTCATCGCGTCATAGCCGGTGATCTGGCACAGCTTGGCCGACAGGTCCTTGACCAGTTCGGCGTAGCCTTCGGCCTGCTCTTGTGGCGCGAAAGGGTGCAGGTTGGCGAATTCCGGCCAGGATATCGGCATCATCTCTGCCGCGGCATTTAGCTTCATCGTGCAAGATCCAAGCGGAATCATCGCGCGGTCAAGCGCCAGATCGCGGTCCGCCAGCCGGCGCATATAGCGCATCATCTCGGTTTCCGCGCGGTTCATGTGGAAAACCGGATGGTTCAGATAGTCCGACTTGCGCAACATCGCATCGGCCACCCGGTAATCGGGGGCAAGATCGCTATCCTTCTTGTCCATGCCAAAGGCCCGCCAAAGCCGTTCAACCGTTTCGCTGCGCGTGGTCTCGTCCAGACTGATGCCAAGCTTGGTGGTGCCGACAATGCGCAGGTTGATCCGCTCTTTTCGTGCCGCTTCCAGAATCACTTTCTGCATCGGTCCGACATCAACCGTGATCGTGTCGAAGAAATGCTTGGGGCCAACCGTGAACCCCGCCGCCTCCAGCGCCTTGGCCACCCGCACGGTCTTGCGGTGAATGCGCTGGGCGATGGCCTTCAGGCCTTCGGGCCCATGAAACACCGCATAAAAGCTTGCCATATTCGCCAGCAAAGCCTGCGCCGTACAGACATTCGACATCGCCTTTTCGCGGCGGATATGTTGTTCGCGGGTTTGCAGGCTTAGCCGGTAGGCGCGCCCGCCCTGCGCATCAATTGACACACCAACGATGCGCCCCGGCATGCTGCGCTTATGCGCGTCCTTGCACGCCATATAGGCCGCCGAGGGGCCGCCGTAACCCATCGGCACGCCGAAGCGCTGGGTCGATCCCACCGCAATATCGGCGCCCATCGCACCGGGTTCTTTCAAGATGGTCAGTGCCAAGGGATCGGCGATCACGATCCCCAGTGCATCGGCACCATGCAAGGCAGCAATCTGATCGGTGAAATCGGTGACATGGCCATAGGTGCCCGGATATTGGAAAACCGCGCCAAAAACCTTCGTGGGGTCCAACTTGGCCGGATCACCGACGATCACCTCAATCCCCAAAGGTGCCGCCCTTGTCTGCATCACCGCGATATTTTGCGGATGGCAGTTTTCATCTACGAAAAATCCGGTGGCCTTCGATTTTGCCACCCTTTGCGCCATGGTCATAGCTTCGGCCGCGGCGGTGGATTCATCAAGCAAGGATGCATTGGCTATCTCAAGCCCGGTCAGGTCGCACACCATGGTCTGAAAGTTCAAAAGCGCTTCCAGACGGCCCTGACTGATTTCGGGCTGATAGGGGGTATAGGCAGTATACCAGGCGGGATTTTCCAGGATATTGCGCTGAATGGCCGGCGGGGTCACGGTACCGTAATACCCCTGTCCGATCATGCTGCTGAAGACCGTGTTTTTCTTGGCCACCTGCCGCATGTACCACAATAGCTCGCGCTCGGATTTGGGTTTGCCAAAGTCCAGCGGCTGGTCTTGCCGCAGGCTTTTGGGGATGGTCTGATCGATCAGCTCATCCAGATCCTTGACCCCCAGCACCTTGAACATCTCGGCCATCTCGGCAGGCGAGGGGCCGATATGGCGGCGGTTTGCAAAGTCATAGGGAAGATAATCGGTCGGGGTAAAAGGCATCACAGAAGCTCCGCTAGGCCGTTCGGGTCGGGCAGGGCCAAGTGCCATCCGAACGGCGGTTGATCATCAAGCCGAAGGCAAAGCTTCAGCCAATCAGGTCCATATAGGCGTCTTCGTCCATGTATTGGTCGAGCACCGAAAGATCGTCGACCTTGATCTTGAAGAACCACGCCTCGCCCAAGGGATCGGTGTTGACCATGCCGGGGTTATCGACCAGCGCCGTGTTCACTTCGACAATTTCGCCGTCGATTGGCGCCAGAATATCTGACGCGGCTTTGACGCTTTCGATAACGGCGGCCTCGTCACCCTTGGCCACCATCGTCTCGATCTCGGGCAGTTCGACAAAGACAACATCGCCCAGCTGTTCGGCTGCATGTTCGGTGATGCCGACAACGATCAAATCGCCATCGACGCGCAGCCATTCGTGATCTTCGGTATATTTCATCATAAGCTCCCTGATGATGTTTTAGCGTTTGTAAGAGGTTGGTTGAAAAGGCATCGCAACGATGGTGGCAGCCATGCGCTTGCCGCGCACCTCGCCGAAAACAGTTGTGCCCTCGGTCAGATCGGCTGGAAGGTAGGCCATCGCCATTGGCCCTTCTATCGAGGGGCCGAAGCCGCCTGATGTGATGGCGCCAATCACCTCACCACCTTGTGCTTGCCCGAAAATCTCGGTGCCTTCACGCATCGGCGCGCGACCCTCGGGTCGCAGGCCAACACGGCGCCGCCCCGGCCCCTCTGCCAACTCGCGCAATATCCGCCCGGCACCCGGAAATCCGCCTTCGCGCAGACCTCCCACGCGCCGCGCTTTTTGGATGGCCCAGGTCAGGTTGCCCTCAACCGGGCTTGTGCCTTCATCAATGTCATGCCCGTAAAGGCACATACCCGCCTCAAGCCGCAGACTGTCGCGCGCGCCAAGCCCGATGGGCGCCACGCCCTCCGTCGCCAAAAGCTTACGGGCGAAGGCTTCGGCAAATTTTTCCGGCACCGAGATTTCAAACCCGTCCTCGCCGGTATAGCCCGAGCGTGAAATCCACAGTTCCGCCGAATCCCACTGGCGGATGGCGACATCCATGAAGCGCAGATCCACAACATCCGGCACCAGCCGCGCCAAGGCGGCCTCGGCCATCGGGCCTTGCAACGCCACAAGCGCGCGCCCGGGTACCATGCCCACATCGCAATCGTGCAGATGCGCCATAAGATGCGCAAGATCGGCGTCTTTGCACGCCGCGTTGACCACCAAGAACAGATGATCGCCGCGATTGGCCACCATCAGATCATCCAAAATCCCGCCGGTATCATTGGTGAACATCGCATAGCGCTGGCGCCCCTCGGCCAACCCCACCACATCCACTGGCACTAACCGCTCAAGCGCGCGCGCCGCATCCTCAAGCCGCCCTGATTTTGCGGTTATCAGGATTTGCCCCATGTGGCTTACGTCAAACAGCCCGGCATTGGTGCGGGTGTGAAGATGCTCTTTCATCACCCCCATCGGATATTGCACCGGCATCTCATAGCCCGCGAAGGGTACCATCTTGCCGCCAAGTTCCAGATGCAGGTCGTATAAAACCGTGCGTTTCAGGTCGGCCATGCCGCCCTCCTTTTGTCACGCCGGTTGTGAATAGCCGGCACCGTTCGCGACAGGCTTTGCCTGTCTACTCCGATGCCCCCTCTGTCCTTTCGCCTGAGATCGTTATCCCTTCGGCGCCCCGTCGGGGTCTCTCCAGAGTTCCGTTGTCAGATCGGTCCTGTCGCCTGAGAGTTTACCGGGGCGGTTGCTCCTTCGGCACCGATCTGGGTTTGCACCCAGACTGGATTCTCCCGAACCTGACATGAAATGGATACCCGCATTTCGGGTCATCTGGCAAGCCTGTATGCAGCGGGATACATTATTGCGCAGGCAGATAAAGGTGCGCAATAAGCTTGCTCTGCCGATGAGATTCCGGCATGGATTGCCAGATGAATAAGCCCCGATATCCCGCTTTTTTCGGCTATGGCTCGCTTGTGAATCGTGCCACGCATGATTACGCCCTCGCCACCCCGGCGCGCCTTAAGGGCTGGCGGCGCATCTGGCGCCACACAGCGCAACGCCAGCTTGCCTATCTTTCGGCAGAGCCTGCGGTAGATACAGAAATTGACGGCCTCATCGCTGCCGTTCCCGGCAATGACTGGGCCGTACTTGATCTGCGCGAGGAGGCCTACCAGCGCGTGCCCCTTGCCATAGACGCACTGGTCATCGCGCCAGAATGGGCTGAAGCGGTTGCGATCTATTCTGTGGACAAGGCCCCAGACGCGGCGCCCGTGCCGATCTTGCTCAGCTATCTTGATGTTGTGTTGCAAGGTTTCTTGAAAGAGTTTGGGCCCGACGGTCCATTGCGCTTTTTTGCCTCAACCACCGGCTGGGGTCCAATCCTTGATGATCGCGCATTGCCCCGCTATCCGCGCCACCAGGTCCTTGCACCGACCGAGATGGCGCTTTTCGATAGCCTGATCGCGGCTCATGGCCTCAGCCGCCACCGGGCCTGATCCTGCTTTCAAACAGCCTCTGGCAATCAGGGCGTTTACCCCAAGGCACGAACCTTCTGCAAAAGCGGCATCAGCTCGGCCATTTCTGGTCCGCTGGCTTGCCCGGTCAGGGCATGGCGAAGCGGCATGAACAAGCCCTTGCCCTTGCGCCCTGTGGCCTCCTTGACGGCTGCAGTCCACTCTCCCCAAGTCGCCTCGGTGAAGGGCAGATCTGGCAACATCGCCATCGCTTGCGCCACAAATTCGCGGTCTTCCTCGGCAACCATCGGCGCGGCCCCATCGCGGCACAGCGTCCACCATGCCTCAAGATCATCGATCTTGGTGATGTTTTGCGATGCCACTGCCCAAAACCGCTCGGCCAGATCCGCAGGCACGCCCAGCGCCGCTAGCTTTTCCTTCACCGCGCTGAATGGCAGGTTTTGGTTATGCTCGCGGGTCAGCGGCCAAAGATCTTCTGCATCGAACTTGGTTGGTGCCGCCCCGAACTGACTCAACTCGAATCCTTCGGCGATCTCATCAAGGGATGCGCGCAAGCTGACTGGTTGCGACGACCCAAGCCGCGCCATGAGGCTCAGCAATGCCTCAGGCACCACGCCCGCCGCGCGAAGGTCGCGCAACGACAGCGTGCCAAGGCGCTTTGAAAGCCCCTCTCCCTGCGGCCCGGTCAAAAGCGAATGATGCGCGAATTCCGGCACCTTGCCGCCAAGGGCATGCATGATCTGCACCTGGGTTGCGGTATTGGTCACGTGGTCGGCACCGCGCACGATATGCGTCACCCCCATATCCACATCATCCACCGATGATGCGAATGTATAAAGTATCTGCCCGTCAGCCCGGATCAGAACCGGGTCCGACACCGACGCCGTATCAATCGACACCTGCCCCAGGATCCCGTCGACCCATTCGGTGCGCTGCCGGTCAAGCTTGAAACGCCAATATCCATCCCGCTCGGCGCGAAGTGCATCTTTTTCGGCATCCGACAGCGCAAGGCCCGCGCGATCATAAACCGGCGGGCGGCCCATATTAAGCTGCTTTTTGCGCTTCAGATCCAATTCCAGCGGGCTTTCAAACACCTCGTAAAGATGCCCGGCGGCGCGCAGTTGATCGGCCACCTCGCGGTAACGCTCCATCCGCAAGGATTGCTTTTCCACCCGGTCCCATTTCAGGCCCAGCCATTCCAGATCTTCCATGATCCCGTCGGCATATTCCTGTTTTGAGCGTTCTTGATCGGTGTCATCCAGCCGCAAGATGAACTGGCCGCCGGTTTTGCGGGCGATAAGATAGTTCATCAGCGCAGTGCGCAGGTTGCCGACATGGATATATCCGGTGGGCGATGGGGCGAAACGGGTGATGGTCATGTGATGCTCCTGTTGCGGTTCCTCTTTCACAACACGCGCATTTTGTCCATATGAGGAGGGCAGCCATTAGCGCGGGAGAATAGGATGAATGATTGGCTGGGCCGCGCCGCCCCCGATCTTGATGCAATCGAAAATCTGGCCCGCGCCACTATGGCAGAGCTTCCGCCAGAATTCGCAGGCCCCGCGCAAGGCGTCGTGTTGCGTATCGCCGATTTCGCACCAGAAGAGATGCTGGATGATTGCGGCGCCCAGGACCCGTTCGAACTTACCGGCCTTTATGACGGCGTCCCGATGACCGAAAAATCGGTGATGGATATGATGGATCGCCCCGATACGATCTGGCTTTTCCGCCGCCCGATACTGGATGAATGGGCCGAGCGTGGCGATGTGACCCTTGGCCAGCTTGTCGCCCATGTCCTTGTGCATGAACTTGCCCATCACTTTGGCTGGAGCGATGATCAGATCGCCGCGATTGACCGCTGGTGGGAGTAGATCCAA
>JBAUHP010000442.1:0-2683 GCA_049680345.1 Albidovulum sp.
GTTTCAAGCGCACAGCGGGCCCGAAGGGGCGCGGGACTTCAGGGTTTTTCGACGTTTTCCTTAAACGCCGTGGCAAAGGCCGCTTGCTTTGCCGCATCGGCCTCGGTCTGATGCCGGGCGCGCCAGTCGTCGTAGGGCATGCCGTAATAGGCGGTGCGGGCTTCGTCTTTGGTCAAGGTGATGCCGCGTTCGGCGGCGGCCTCTTGATACCAGCGCGACAGGCAGTTGCGGCAAAAGCCTGCAAGGTTCATCAAGTCGATGTTTTGCACATCGGCGCGCTTTTCCATCAGGTGGTGGCGCAAGGTGCGAAAGGCGGCGGCTTCAAGTTCAATTTGGGTCTGGTCGTTGATATCGGGCATGGGGCGTCCTTCACAAACCGGATTGGGCAAGGGTTTCTTGCAAAATGGGGGCAAGTCGCGCCGCCCACAAGGCCTGACCTTCCCTATCCGCAATAAGATCGTTGCGCAGTTCGATCAGCACATTGGGGCGGCCGTGCCTTAGCGCGTGGCGGTCGATGGCGTCGCCTTCAAGATGGCCCAGATAGGGTTCATTATCGCCGGTACAAATGCCGCTTGCCTGAAGGCGGGCGATCAGGGGCAGGGCAAGGCGGGGATCAAG
Organism: Albidovulum sp.; assembly: GCA_049680345.1. Taxonomy (GTDB): domain Bacteria; phylum Pseudomonadota; class Alphaproteobacteria; order Rhodobacterales; family Rhodobacteraceae; genus TMP-24. The sequence continues at coordinate 619 of JBAUHP010000442.1, forward strand.
ATGCGAATAAAGCACGCCAACTTGCCAGGGCCGGGGGCTGCGGCCACGCAGGCATGGCGTGAAGGAATGCACAGCGCAAATCACCCGGTCATCGTGGTGTGCTGCAAGTTCGGCATAGGCCGCGTGATAGGGGCGGTAAAGGCTTTCAAGCCGCGCATGGGTTTCGGCCGCATCCACATGGCGGTTGGCGGGAATGATGGTGCCGTCATAAAGGCGCATGATCAGCGTCGGGTCATCCTCGCCCCGGTTGGGGTCGATCACCAGACGCGAGAAGCCTGACAGGATCGCGGGGGCGTCCAGATGTGTGGCCAGCGCCTCGGTCAGGCCGGCGGCACCCGGATCATAGGCGATATGGCGGTTCATATCTTCGGGAGCAATGCCAAGCGCGCCAATCGCGGGCGGCACGGCATTGGTGGCGTGATCGCAGGTGACAAGCCAGCGGGATGGGCGGTCGGCATGTAAAATTCGAAAAGGCTGGAATGTCATGATAGGGTCACGGTTTATGGGTGAAAGGAATTTACGCCAAAGGCGCGCCATGCACCAGTTGCCGCAACCACGGAATTGGGCCATAGAGGCCAAGACGCAATGTTAACGCAAACAAGGACGATGTTCGATGAGACGCCTTCGCAATGTAAAGATCGTGGCCACGCTGGGGCCGTCGTCGAGCGACTATAAGACCATCCGCGCGCTTTATGAGGCGGGCGCCGATGTGTTTCGCCTGAACATGAGCCATGGCACCCAGGACGACCAGAAGGCCCGCTACGATATCATCCGCAAGATAGAGGCCGATACCGGCCGCCCGATCGCGGTTCTGGCCGATCTTCAAGGGCCAAAGCTGCGGGTCGGGGTTTTCAAAGCAGAGGGCGAGGATCTGGCCGAGGGGGCCAAGTTCCGCTTTGATCTTGACCCGGCCGAAGGCGACAGCGCCCGCGTCTGCCTGCCCCACCCCGAGATTTTCGCGGCGTTGGAACCGGGGGCTGCGCTTTTGGTCAATGACGGCAAGATCGCCCTGAAGGTCGATGATTGCGGCAAGGATTTCGCGAATTGCACGGTTACGATGGGGGGCCGTATCTCAAACCGCAAGGGGGTGAACGTGCCCGATGTGGTGCTGCCCTTGGCGGCCTTGTCCGACAAGGACCGCGCCGATCTGGAATTTGCCTGCGAGTTGGGGGTGGACTGGCTTGCGCTTTCCTTCGTGCAGCGCGCCGAAGATGTGACCGAGGCGCGCAGCCTTGCGCGCGGCCGGGCGGCGATCTTGTCGAAAATCGAAAAGCCTGCGGCGGTTAAGGTGTTTTCAGAAATTCTGGCGGTGTCGGACGGGATCATGGTGGCGCGCGGCGATCTGGGGGTGGAACTGCCGGTCTATTCGGTGCCGCCCATCCAAAAGCGGCTGGTGCGCGCATGCCGGGCGGCAGCCAAGCCGGTGATTGTGGCGACGCAAATGTTGGAATCTATGATCGAAAGCCCGATGCCGACGCGGGCCGAAGTGTCCGATGTGGCCACGGCGATTTACGAGGGCGCGGATGCGGTCATGCTTTCGGCTGAATCGGCGGCGGGCGACTATCCGATCGAGGCAGTGACGACGATGGATAATGTCGCCAAATCCGTCGAAAGCGATCCGGTCTACCGGGAGGTGATCGACGCCAGCCGCAAGGTGAACCGCCAAAGCATCGCCGACGGCATCGTGGCCGCGGCGCGTGAGATTGCCGAAACCACCGATATCAAGGCGATCTGCTGCTTTTCGCAATCGGGCACCACAGCAAGCCTTGTGGCGCGCGAACGCCCCAGCGTGCCGATCATCGCGCTGACGCCGATCACCGCAACGTTGCGGCGGCTGTGCCTGACCTGGGGCGTGCATTGCGTGCTGACCGACACGGTGGACCGCTTCAAAATGGCGGTGGTTTCCGCAGCCAAGGCCGCCCGCGCCGAGGGTTTCGCAACCGAGTCTGATCAGATCGTGGTTACCGCAGGCGTGCCCTTCAACGTCAAGGGCACCACCAATATCCTGAGGGTTGCGCCTTGCGATGAAAGGTTGATTTTCCGCACGGATCCGGAATAATCGCGC
>JBAUHP010000443.1:0-4728 GCA_049680345.1 Albidovulum sp.
GGCCAGACCGGCCCGTCAAAGCCCATCTTCTTGCACTGGGCAATGACATTTTCAGCCCAGACAGAACCCATGACCGCAATAGATCGCGGTCGCAAAAGCCGAGACAAGTCGCGACTCATCTCAGGCCTCCGGTCTTGCCATATATGCCGGGGGCGCTGCCCCCGGACCCCCGAGGTATTTTCAAACAGAAGAATAAAGGATCAGCCCCCCGCTCCGCATAGAGGCGCAGGGGGCCTTCTCCTGTTACGGTCATCGGCGCCTCCGCCTGTACCGTATGCTCACATTGCCGGGTCATAGTTAACCAACTGTTACTTCTTCTGTTAAAAAATACCTCCGCCGGAGGCATAGAAAGTTCATGCGCCATGGGGCCGCAAAAGCTCACGACTGATAATATGGCGCTGGATTTCGGATGTGCCTTCCCAGATACGTTCGACCCGCGCGTCGCGCCAGATGCGCTCTAGCGGCAACTCATCCATCAACCCCATGCCACCGTGGATCTGAATGGCCTCATCCGCGATCATCGCCAGAACCTCGGTCGCCTTAAGCTTGGCCATCGCCATATCCGCCTCGCTCACGGTGCCTTGATCAAACTTCCAGCCCGCTTCGCGGGTCAGCAACTCGGCCGCCTTCAGCTCCATCGCCATATCCGCAAGCTTGAACGAAATCCCTTGAAACTTGCCAATCTGCTGTCCGAACTGCCGACGCTCTGCTGCGTAGCTTATCGCATGGCCAAGGGCGCGCTCCGCCCGGCCAAGACAGGTTGAGGCAACCTGAAGGCGAGTCGCGCCCAGCCAGGTATTCGCAACCTCAAAGCCCTTATGCACTTCACCCAAGATCGCGGAATTCGGCAAGCGGCAATCGTCGAATTCCAATACGGCATTGGTGTAGCCGCGATGCGACACGTTTCGGTAGCCATCACGCACCGAAAAGCCCTTGGTGCCCTTATCGACAAAGAACGCCGTGATCAGCTTTTTTGGCCCGCGCGGCGTTTCTTCTTCGCCAGTCGCCATGAAAACAATGGCGAAATCGGCAATATCGGCATGGCTGATGAAATGCTTGGTGCCGTTGAGGATCCAATCATCGCCGTCTTGTCTTGCACTTGCCTTCATGCCGCGCAGATCAGACCCGGCGCCGGGCTCTGTCATTGCCAGACAATCCCACTTTTCACCGCGAATACAGGGGTATAGATAGCGTTCCTTCTGCTCGTCCGTGCCCGCCAGCAAGATGTTTGACGGTCGTGCCACGCAGGTCCAGTGCAAAGCGTAATTCGCGCGGCCCAGTTCCTTTTCGTACAAAAGCCAGGTCAGCGTATCAAGTCCCGCGCCGCCCACCTCTTCGGGCATGTTGGCCGCATAAAGTCCGGTCTCTATCGCCTTGGCTTGCAACTCTTTTATCAGATCCATGCGCAGGTGTCCGGTACGCTCCACCTCTGCTTCATGCGGGTAAAGCTCCTTCTCAACGAAGGCGCGGGTGGTGTCGACGATCATCTGTTGTTCTTCAGTCAGGCCGAAATGCATGGATCACACCTTGGGGTCAGGGTTGACGGTAAAGCCATCGACTGCAATCGACTGGCCTGAAATCAGACGCGCCCCGTCAGAGGCCAAAAACACCGCCATATTGGCGATGTCTTCCGCATCAACGAAACGGCCCATAGCCGCACCATCCTCATAGCCTTTTCGCACGGCTTGCGGTTTCATGCGTTTTGTCTTGGCTTCTGCTGCGATCACGGCGTCCATACGCGGGCCGTTTACACCGCCGGGGCAGATCGCATTGGCACGGATGCCAAAGGGGCCAAGCTCCATCGCCACCGATTTCATCAGCCCGATCATCCCCCATTTCGCCGCAGCATAGGGGCTGCGGAAAGGAAAGCCGTAAAGACCCGCGGTGGAAGAGGTAAAAATCATCGTACCGGCACGCGCGGATTTCATCATCGGCGTGGCATATTTGGCGGCCAGAAAGGCGCCGTCAAGACTGACAGAAATACAATCACGCCAACCCTCTAGCGGCATCTCTTCAATAGGTGCGGTGGGCCCTTTGGTTCCGGCATTGGCGCAAAGCACATCCAGCCCGCCCCAATCTGCAGCCACCGAGGCGAACAGCGCAGCCATTGCCGCCTCATCCGCCGCATCCACCCGCGATCCGCGAATGCCTTCGGGCATATCAGTCAGGGTCTGCAGGTCGATATCCGTGACCCAGACCCGGTCGCCCTGCGCCAAAAAGGCCTGCGCCAATACAAGGCCGATGCCCGAGGCACCGGCGGTGATCAAAACCCGCTTATTCATTTGCGCATCCCCACGAAACGACCACAGGCATCGGGCTGCGCAAGTGCTTGATGCGCCTCGGCAATCGGCATCAGCTTGGCCAGAACCTCAGGGGCTGCGGGGCAGGTTTTGCCCGCCTTCATATCGACATGCAGCAGCATCTGTTCAATGCTTGCCATCACCTCATCGCCGCGCATGATCTGCATGAAGATATGCAGACGCTTTTCATCGGCGCGGATCACCTGAAGCGAGCCTGTCAGCCGATCACCCAGCTTGGCCTCGCCCAGATGCATGATGTGGCTTTCGGCCGTATAGTAGCTATGGCCGCCCTTCACATAATCCATATCGGCACCGATAAGCCTTAGGAATCTGTCAGAAGTCTCTGACGCTGCGAACAAATACCGGCTTTCGGTCATATGGCCGTTATAGTCGATCCAGCCCGGCAAGACCTGCATATGGGCCATGACCATCGCCTCTGGCTTTGGTTCCGGTAGGGCTGCCGCCAGCATCTTGTCATGGTCTTTCAACACCTTGCCGGCGCCCCAGTCGCGATCCTTGAGAACCCGCAAGAAACCAACGAGGTTGCCGTCGCGGATGCGTTCAAGCTCGCGGATCGTGTGATGGCCAGATTGGGCATCGGATTGACCGGCAATCAGATCGACCAGTTCTTCCGTAAATTCGGGTACATCCATGAGCTTTGTCCAGGGCCAGGACAGGCATGGGCCGAACTGCGCCATGAAATGTTTCATGCCCGCTTCGCCACCGGCAACCCGGTAGGTTTCAAACAGCCCCATCTGGCCCCAGCGTAGACCGAAGCCCATGCGGATCGCTTCGTCGATCTCTTCGGTGGTGGCGACGCCGTCTTTGACCAGCCACAGGGCTTCGCGCCAAACCGCTTCCAAGAAACGATCGGCGATATGGGCGTCGATTTCTTTCCGGACATGCAAGGGAAACATGCCGATTTCGCGCAATATTGTCTTTACGTTTTCAATAAGTTGTGGATCAGACTTAACGCTTGGAACCACCTCGGCCAAGGGCAGCAGATAAACCGGGTTGAAAGGGTGAGCAACGAAGATGGTTGCCGGATCCGCAGCCCCTTGCTGCAACTCGGACGGCTTGAAGCCCGAAGTTGAAGACCCGATCGGAACACCATGGCTGGATTGCTGGATCTGGGCGAAAACCCTGTGCTTAAGCTCTAACCGTTCAGACACGGATTCTTGAATGTATTCGGCGCCTTCCACGGCTTGCGTTATGCTTTGTGCAAAACTCAACTTGCCCTCGGCAGGCATCGGAACATCCGACAAGGCGGGCAAGGATGCGCGGGCATTGGCAAGCACTTCGCTGATCTTGCGTTCCGCCTCGGGGTCGGGATCGAAAACCGAAACGTCCCAGCCGTTCAACAAGAACCGCGCGGCCCAGCCGCCGCCGATTACCCCACCCCCGATGATTGCCGCCTTGCGTGCCATCTGCCCTTTTTCCCCCTGTAATGCGCCGGCCTTCTTGGCTGGCTGCTTTGTGTCGGTTATCCGTACCACATCCGTCGTGCATCCGTCCCGACAGATGCACGACGGATTTATGCGCCCGCTTATCGCCCCCTCGGTGCCCGCTTGGTCAGCCCGAGCTTCGCGCGGACCTCATCCGGCCCGATAACCCGTGCGCCCATGTTCTCGATGATCGTCGCCGCGCGTTCGACAAGCTGGGCGTTGGTGGCAAGCTGTCCCTTGCCAAGCCAAAGGTTATCCTCAAGCCCCACCCGCACATTGCCGCCCGCCAGCACGCTGGCCGCCACATAGGCCATCTGATCGCGGCCCAGTGAAAAGGCCGACCAGTTCCAATCGCCGGGCACATTATTGACCATCGCCATGAAGGTGTTGAGGTCATTGGGCGCGCCCCACGGCACCCCCATGCAAAGCTGCACCAAAGCGGGCGATTTCAACACGCCTTCCTTGACCAGTTCCTTGGCGAACCACAGATGACCGGTGTCGAAGGCCTCAATCTCGGGGCAGACGCCGAGATCGGTCATCATCTGACCCATGGCGCGCAGCATGCCCGGCGTGTTGGTCATCACATAATCGGCCTCGTTGAAATTCATCGTGCCGCAGTCAAGCGTGCACATCTCGGGCAAGCAATCGGCGACATGGACCATGCGTTCGGTGGCACCAACCATATCGGTGCCAGCGGCGCTGACCGGCAGCGGGCTTTCGACCGAGCCAAAGGTGATGTCGCCGCCCATGCCCGCCGTCAGGTTCAAGACCACGTCGGTGGCACTGTCGCGGATGCGTTCGGTCACTTCGCGGTAAAGGGCCGGATCGCGCGAGGGCTTGCCGCTTTCGGGGTCGCGCACATGGCAATGCACGATGGCAGCACCCGCCTTGGCGGCATCAATCGCCGAATTGGCGATCTGTTCGGGCGAGCGCGGCACATGCGGGCTGCGGTCTTGGGTGCCGCCCGATCCGGTCACGGCGCA